>JBKACM010000008.1:0-25221 GCA_046269335.1 Alphaproteobacteria bacterium
GAGCGGATCGGTGGGTTGTCGACGGAAGGCCCTGGGTTTCGCGGTGGCGGCGATCCGGAGCGCAGAGGGCATGGCGGAGGTGGGGGAGCGACTCCCTTGCCGGCACGCTCGTCCAACCCCGACGCTGGCACCGGAGCGGGCCTGACCTGGAAATAGGATTATTAATTATATGTTCCAGTGTTTCGTGATCTTCTTTAGAAGAACTTGCAAGAACGAGTCCTTGACACTTGGTGAACTGGTGGACTACACAAAACGCGGGGGCGAATCGCATGGGGGAAGCTGCGGTCTCGGAGCCCTCGGATGACGTTCTCGAAGCCTTCAGATACGGTCCTGAGACTCCGGTCGGGGTGGTTGCCGTTGCCGTAATTCGGGGAGGAGGCAAATGGAAGACCTGTTGCGGGAATATCTGCCCATCGTGATCTTCCTCTTCATCGCCGTCGCCGTGGCGGTGGGGGCGGTTGGCATGTCGTACATCGTCGCCCCGCAGCACCCGGACGCCGAGAAGGATGCGGCCTATGAGTGCGGGTTCGAGGCGTTCGAGGACGCCCGCGTCAGGTTCGACGTGCGCTTTTATCTCGTGGCCATCCTGTTTATCATCTTCGACCTGGAAGTGGCATTCCTGTTCCCGTGGGCGATCACTTTGGGCAAGCTTGGGGTGTTCGGGTTCTGGGCCATGATGGTCTTCCTTGGGATTCTCACGATCGGTTTCATCTACGAGTGGAAAAAGGGAGCGCTGGAATGGGAATGACCGAGGGTGGTGCCCTGACCCCGGACCGCGCCATACCGCCCGGGGCCGACCAGGACGCAATCCTGCGGGCGGTCGGCGACGAGATTTCCAGCAAGGGTTTCGTGCTGGCCAACCTGGACAAGGTGGTCAACTGGGCCCGTTGCGGCTCGCTTTGGCCGATGACGTTCGGTCTTGCCTGCTGTGCCATCGAGATGATCCACAGCTATTGCTCGCGCTATGATCTGGATCGCATGGGGGTGGTGCCCCGGGCCAGTCCCCGTCAGTCGGACCTGATGATCGTGGCCGGTACTCTGACCAACAAGATGGCTCCGGCCCTGCGCAGGGTCTATGACCAGATGGCCGAGCCCCGGTGGGTGATTTCCATGGGGTCCTGCGCCAATGGTGGCGGGTACTATCACTATGCCTATTCGGTTGTGCGGGGGGTGGATCGCATCGTGCCGGTGGACGTTTACGTACCGGGATGCCCGCCGTCGGCGGAGGCGCTGGTATATGGCGTCATGCAATTGCAGAAGAAGATCAGGCGAACCGGGACGCTCTTCCGGTGATGGTGTTTTTCCGCTGAAAAGGGGTTTTCCGACCCAGGCCGACGGACGGTGACGATGCCGCAGACACAAAAAGCACAGCAGGTACTTCAGGAATTAGGCGAGTACGTCCGGGCGGCATTGCCGCAGGACGTCCTGTCGGTCGACGTGGAGAAGGACGAGCTGGTCCTGGTGGTCCAGCGTCCGGCCATCGTCAAGGTCCTGAGCTTCCTGCGCGACGACAGCAACTGCCAGTTCAAGCAGCTCATGAACGTGTGCGGGGCCGACTATCCGTCGCGGGAACAGCGGTTCGAGATTGTTTACAGCCTCCTGTCCCTGAAACACAACCAGCGTGTCCGGGTGAAGGTCCGTACCGATGAATCGGCCCCGGTGCCTTCGGTAGTGGGGGTTTTCTCTTCCGCCAACTGGTTCGAGCGGGAAACCTGGGACATGTACGGTGTCGCCTTCACCGATCATCCGGACTTGCGTCGCATACTGACCGACTATGGATTCGATGGCCATCCGCTGCGCAAGGACTTCCCGCTGTCGGGATTCGTGGAGATGCGCTACGACGACGAACAGAAACGGGTGGTCTACGAGCCGGTCAAGCTCGTCCAGGATTTTCGCAGCTTCGATTTCCTCAGCCCGTGGGAGGGGTATCGTGGTGCCTTGCCTGGGGACGAGAAGGCGGAGGGGAGCAAGTGACATGGCCGAAGTCCAGCTCAACACCTTTACGGTCAATTTCGGTCCTCAGCATCCCGCGGCCCATGGGGTTCTGCGTCTGATCCTGGAGTTGTCCGGGGAAGTCGTGGACCGCGCCGATCCGCACATCGGGCTTCTTCACCGGGGTACCGAGAAGCTGATCGAGCACAAGACCTATGTGCAGGCACTGCCCTACTTCGATCGCCTGGACTACTGCTCGCCCATGTCCGAGGAGCACTGCTTCGCGCTGGCGACCGAAAAGCTCCTGGGGATCGAGGTGCCGCGTCGGGCCCAGTTCATCCGGGTTCTGTTCGCCGAGATGACCCGCATTCTGAGTCATATCCTGAACATCACGTCCGGTGCCCTGGACATCGGGGCCATGACCCCGCTTCTGTGGATGTTCGAGGAGCGGGAAAAGCTGATGGAGTTCTATGAGCGGGTGTGCGGGGCCCGCATGCATGCCAACTATTTCCGGCCGGGCGGCGTCGTCGCCGACATGCCGGCGGGGCTGGCCGAGGACATCGGGGCCTGGATGCGGGCGTTTCCGGCCATGATCGACGACATGGAAACGCTTCTGACCGAGAACCGCATCTTCAAGCAGCGGATGGTGGACATCGGCGTGGTGACGGAGGAGGAGGCCCTGGACCTGGGTTTCTCCGGGCCGATGCTGCGGGCTTCCGGGGTGCCGTGGGACCTGCGCAAATCCCAGCCCTACGACGTCTATGCGGAGATGGACTTCGACATTCCCATAGGCAAGCATGGCGACTGTTACGACCGCTATCTGGTGCGGGTCGAGGAGATGCGCCAGTCGTTGCGGATCATGCAGCAGTGTCTGGACAAGATGCCCGGTGGGCCGGTGCGGGTGCAGGATCGCAAGGTCATGGCCCCGCCCAGGGCGGAGATGAAGCGCTCGATGGAGGCGTTGATCCATCACTTCAAGCTCTATACCGAGGGCTTTCACGTGCCCGCCGGGGAGACCTATACCGCCGTCGAGGCCCCCAAGGGGGAGTTTGCCGTCTATCTGGTGTCGGATGGGACCAACAAGCCCTACCGGTGCAACATACGCTCGCCGGGGTTCGCACACCTGGCCGCTTTCGACAAGATGGCGCGGGGGCATATGTTGGCCGACATGCCGGCGATCATCGGTGCCCTTGATATCGTGTTCGGTGAGATTGACCGATGACAGAGAAGCCACCTATCCATTCCGGCCCGGAACCGGCGACCTTTGCCTTCACTTCGGATAATCTTGCGAAGGCCAACGCTTTCATTTCCAGGTACCCGCGTGGGTGCCAGGCCAGCGCGGTGATGCCACTCCTGGATCTGGCCCAGCGCCAGCATGGCTGGTTGCCGCAAGCGGCCATCGATCTCGTGGCGACGATGTTGCAGATGCCGCCGATCCGGGTGCAGGAGGTCGCGACCTTCTACACCATGTACGTGTTGCGTCCCATCGGCCGCCATCACGTCCAGGTCTGCACCAATCTGCCGTGCTGGCTCCGGGGGTCGGACGAGGTGGTGCGGGCCTGCCGTGACGTGCTGGGGGTCGATGTCGGCGGCACCACCGCCGATGGCCAGTTCACCGTGGCCGAGGTGGAATGCGCCGGGGCCTGCGTCAACGCGCCGACGGTGCAGATTGGCGACGACTATTACGAGGATCTGGACTACGACAGCATGAAAAAGCTGCTTGAGGCCTTGCAGCGGGGCGAGACGCCCAAACCCGGTTCCCAGACCGGGCGGCAGTGTTCCTGTCCGGCGGGTGGACCGACCACCCTGAAGTCGGTTCCGGCCAAGGGAGGGGCGTGATGCTGAGCGACAAGGACCGCATCTTCACCAATCTCTACGGCTTTCACGATCGCGGTCTGGCCGGGGCACGATCGCGGGGAGACTGGAGCAACACCAGGGAATTGCTGCAAAAGGGCCGGGATTGGATCATTGAGGAGATGAAGGCCTCTGGCCTGCGCGGCCGGGGTGGGGCCGGCTTTCCCACCGGCATGAAATGGTCCTTCATGCCCAAGGCGGAAGCGCCCGGGAAACCCCATTTTCTGGTCATCAACGCCGATGAGGGCGAGCCCGGCACCTGCAAGGACCGGGATATTCTCCGCAACGAACCGCACAAGCTGATCGAGGGTGCTCTTTTGGCCAGTTTTGCCATGGGCAGCCACTGCGCCTACGTCTACATTCGTGGCGAGTTCGTGCGCGAGGCGGAGGCCTTGCAGGCGGCGATAGACGAGGCCTATGCCGCCGGCTTGATCGGCAACGATGCCTGCGCCAGCGGCTGGGCCTTTCACTTTTACATCCATCGTGGGGCCGGGGCGTATGTCTGCGGCGAGGAGACGGCGCTCATCAACAGTCTGGAGGGACGGAAGGGGCAGCCCCGCCTGAAACCTCCTTTCCCCGCTGGTGTCGGGTTGTACGGTTGTCCCACCACGGTCAACAACGTCGAGTCCATCGCCGTGGCCCCGGAGATCCTGCGTCGGGGCGGTGCTTGGTTCGCGGGGATCGGGCGGCCGAAGAACAGCGGGACCAAGGTGTTCTGCATCTCCGGTCACGTCAACAATCCCTGCAACGTCGAGGAGGAACTGGGCGTTCCGCTGCGGGAACTGATCGAGAAGCATGCCGGTGGCGTGCGGGGGGGGCTGGGACAATCTGCTGGCGGTGATCCCCGGTGGCTCGTCGGTGCCGGTGCTGCCGAGGTCGGTTTGCGACGATGTCCTCATGGATTTCGACTCTCTGCGGGATGCCCGTTCGGCCCTGGGCACGGCGGCGGTCATCGTCATGGACAAGTCCACGGATATCGTCCGCGCCATCGCCAGGCTATCCCGCTTCTATGCCCATGAGAGCTGCGGACAGTGTACGCCATGCCGGGAGGGCACCGGCTGGCTGTCGCGTCTGATGAACAGGCTGGTCACCGGCGATGCCGAGATCGGGGAGATTGATGCCCTGGAGGAAGTCAGCCGCCAGATTGAGGGCCATACCATCTGCGCCCTTGGGGACGCGGCGGCGTGGCCCGTACAGGGACTGATCCGGCACTTCCGGCCGGAAATCGAGCGGCGCATCGCGGCGCGCCAGTCGAACCGGGCGGCGTAAGGAGGAGGCATGCCGAAGCTCACCATCGACGGCATCGAGATCGAGGTCGAATCCGGCACCACGGTGCTTCAGGCGGCGGAGCGTCTCGGGATCGAAATCCCAAGATTCTGCTATCACGAGCGCCTTACGATTGCTGGCAATTGCCGCATGTGTCTGGTGGAGGTCTCTCCCGGACCGCCGAAGCCGGCGGCCTCGTGCGCTCTTCCAGCGGCCGATGGCATGGTGGTGAAGACCGACAGCCCGATGGTGCGCAAGGCGCGCAAGGGGGTGATGGAGTTCCTGCTGATCAACCATCCCCTGGACTGTCCCATCTGTGACCAGGGGGGCGAGTGCGATTTGCAGGATCAGGCCATGCTCTATGGCAAGGATTGCAGCCGCTATCATGATGGCAAGCGGGCGGTGGAGGACAAGTCCTTCGGCCCGGTGATCAAGGCCTACATGACCCGCTGCATCCAGTGTACCCGCTGCGTGCGCTTTACCACCGAGGTGGCGGGGGTGCCGGAGCTGGGGGCGTTGGGGCGCGGCTCGCACATGGAGATCGCCAGCTACGTCGGGCGGGCGTTGACCTCGGAGCTGTCCGGCAATCTGGTGGACCTGTGTCCGGTGGGGGCCCTGACCAGTCGGCCCTACGCCTTCTCGGCTCGGCCGTGGGAGCTGCGCAAAGTCGAGTCCGTGGATGTGCTGGATGCCGTCGGCTGCAACATCCGGGTGGATGTGCGGGGCAATCAGGTGATGCGGGTGTTGCCGCGCGTCAACGAAGACGTCAACGAGGAGTGGATTTCCGACAAGACCCGTCTTGCCTGCGATGGCCTGTTGCGGCAACGCCTGGACACGCCCTATGTGCGGCGGGAGGGTCGTTTGCAGCCGGCCACCTGGGCGGAGGCGTTCGGTGTCATTGCCGCCAGGGTCAAGGGGGTACCGGGCGAGCGCATGGCGGCCTTCGCGGGGGATCTGGCTGATTGCGAGGCCATCGTCGCCCTGAAGGACCTGATGTCGGCGTTGGGGTCGGACAACGTGGAGTGCCGGCAGGACGGGGCCAGGCTGGACCCCTCGGTGCGGGCCTCCTACCTGTTCAACAGCACCGTCGCCGGGATCGACGGTGCCGACGCGCTGTTGATCGTGGGCTCCAATCCCCGCTGGGAAGCCCCGGTGCTGAACGCCAGGATTCGCAGGCGTTCGTTGACTGGTGGGCTCAAGATCGGGGTGATTGGCCCCAGGCTGGATCTGACCTATCGCTACGAGCACCTGGGCGACGGCCCGCATACCCTGACCGAACTTGCGGTTGGCAGGCATCAGTTCCTGCGGGTTCTGAAGGGGGCCCAGCGGCCGATGATGATCCTGGGCATGGGGGCGGTGGCGCGACGGGATGGGGGGGGCGATCCTGTCCGAGGCGCGCAAGCTGGCCGACGTGGGGGGGCTGGTTCGGGACGACTGGAACGGCTTCAACATCCTCCACACGGCCGCCTCCCGGGTGGGGGCCCTGGATCTGGGCTTTGTGCCCACCGGGGCGCACCGCAATCTGGAAATCCTGCTGGGGGACATCGCCAGCGGGGCCATCGAGGTGGTCTATCTGCTGGGCGCTGACGAGTTGGACATGGCGGACCTGGGCAAGGCGTTCGTGATCTATCAGGGCCATCACGGTGATGCCGGTGCGCATCGGGCCGACGTGGTATTGCCGGGCGCGACCTACACCGAGAAGAGTGCTACCTACGTCAACACCGAGGGCAGGGTACAACGCACTCGATTGGCCGTGTTTCCGCCGGGCGAGGCGCGGGAGGACTGGAAGATTCTGCGCGCTCTGTCCGAGGTACTTGGACATCGGCTGCCCTATGACACGCTGGAGCAGGTGCGGGCGCGGCTCGTCCAGGTCAATCCGGTATTTGCTGGCCTGGGGGGGATTGCCCCGGCTCGTTGGGCGGCGTTCGGATCGCCGGACCCGTTGGACCCGGAGCCGTTCCAGACGCCGATCCGGAATTTCTACATGACCGATCCCATCAGTCGTGCTTCCGCCACCATGGCCGAGTGCACCAAGGTGTTCGTCATGTCCAGGGACGCACGGGGGACGGGGACCCATGGTTGAGCTGTGGAACGACTACCTCTGGCCGCTGATCATTATCGTCCTGAAAATCGTGCTGATCGTCGCGCCGATGATGGGGGCCGTGGCCTACACCACCCTGGCCGAGCGCAAGGTGATCGGGGCCATGCAGCTTCGCAAGGGCCCCAACGTGGTCGGTCCCTTCGGCCTGCTCCAGCCCATGGCTGACGGCATCAAGCTGATGCTGAAGGAGACGATCATTCCCACCGGGGCCAATCGCGGCATCTTTATCATCGCGCCGATGCTGACCCTGGTGCTGGCGCTGATGTCCTGGGCGGTGGTGCCCTTTGCCAAGGGGCTGGTGCTGTCGGACATCAACGTCGGGATCCTGTATCTGTTCGCCATGTCGTCGATGGGGGTCTACGGCATTCTGATGGCCGGCTGGGCTTCGAACTCCAAGTATGCGTTTCTGGGGGGGCTGAGGTCGGCGGGGCAGATGGTGTCCTACGAGGTTTCCATCGGCTTCGTGCTGATCTGCGTGCTGCTGTCCGCCGGCTCGCTCAATCTTTCGAAGATCGTGGAGGCGCAGCGGAACGTATGGTTCGTCATCCCGCACCTGCCGATGTTCGTGGTGTTCTATGTCTCGGCCCTGGCGGAGACCAGTCGCGCCCCGTTCGATCTGCCCGAGGCCGAGTCCGAACTGGTGTCCGGGTACAACGTCGAATACTCCTCGATGCTGTTCGCCCTGTTCCAGCTCGGTGAATACGCCAACATGATCCTGATGAGCGGCCTGGGGGCGATTCTGTTCCTGGGGGGGTGGCTGCCGCCCGTGGATATCGCGCCATTGAACTGGATACCAGGTCTTGTCTGGTTTCTGGTCAAACTCGCCTTCCTGCTGTTTGGGTTCCTGTGGGTGCGGGCCACGTTCCCGCGCTATCGGTACGATCAGTTGATGCGCCTGGGCTGGAAGGTGTTCCTGCCGCTATCGCTGTTCTGGCTGGTGCTGACGGCGGGTGTGCTGGTGGCGACCGGCTGGCTGCCCAACTCGTGATCGGAGGGGTATGAACATGGCGTTTCTGGATCGCACCGCGCGCGCCTTTCTGTTGACCGAGATTCTCTCGGGCATGGCGCTGACGTTGCGTTACCTGTTCAAGCCGAAGGTGACCCTCAACTACCCCTTCGAGAAGGGGCCGCTGAGCCCCCGGTTCCGTGGCGAGCACGTTCTGCGTCGCTATGCCAACGGCGAGGAACGTTGCATTGCCTGCAAGCTGTGCGAGGCGACTTGTCCAGCCCAGGCCATCACCATCGAGGCCGAGCCCAGGGCTGATGGCAGCCGCCGTACCACCCGTTACGACATTGACATGACCAAGTGCATCTTCTGTGGTCTGTGCCAGGAGGCGTGTCCGGTGGATGCTATCGTGGAGGGGCCGAACTTCGAATACGCTGCCGAGACGCGGGCGGAGCTCATGTACAACAAGCAGAAGCTTCTGGCCAACGGCGATCGGTGGGAGGCGGAAATTGCCATGCGACTGGAAAAAGATGCCCCGTATCGCTGAGACCCGGAGTATCGCCAAGACCCGAAGGGTAAGGGGCGGGGCTACGAAGACAGAAACCAAGACCGTCCGGTCCCCCGTGGCCGGGAAGGGGGGCGCGTGATCATTCAATCTCTCATGTTCTACGTGTTCTCCGCTGTTGCGGTGGCGGGGGCCATGATGGTGATATCGTCCCGCAATCCCGTTCATTCGGTTCTGTTCCTGATACTGACCTTCTTCAGTTCCGCCGGCCTGTTCGTCCTCCTGGGGGCCGAGTTCCTGGCCATGGTGCTGGTGGTGGTGTACGTGGGCGCGGTGGCGGTGCTGTTCCTGTTCGTGGTGATGATGCTGGATCTGAATTTCGTGAGTCTTCGGGAAGGGTTCCTTCAGTACCTGCCAACCGGGGCACTGGTCGGGCTCGTGCTGTTGGTGGAGCTGGGGATGATCGCCGGGCACTGGGTCCAGGCTCCGGCGGCGGAGGGCCTGCGGGCGGTGCCGACACCGGCGCTGAGCCAGCTTACCAACACCGAATCCCTGGGCATGGTGCTCTATACCCATTACCTCTATCTGTTCGAGGGGGCGGGCGTGGTGTTGCTGGTGGCCATGATCGGGGCCATCCTGCTGACTCATCGCCGCAGACCGGGCGTGCGACGGCAGAACATCGCCGAGCAACTGGCGCGGCGAAAGCAGGATACGCTGGAAATCAGGAAAGTTCCGACCGGAGGGGGGGTCTGACCATGCCGATCGGCCTTGGCCACTATCTGACCGTGGGGGCTATCCTTTTCACCCTCGGTGTGTTCGGGATCTTCCTCAATCGCAAGAACGTCATCATCCTCCTCATGTCCGTGGAACTGATGCTGCTGGCGGTCAACGTCAACATGGTGGCATTTTCCACGTTCCTTCAGGATCTGGCGGGACAGGTGTTTTCCATGCTGATCCTGACGGTGGCGGCGGCGGAAGCTGCGATCGGGCTTGCCATCGTGGTCGTGTTCTTCCGCAACCGCGGCTCCATCGCGGTCGAAGACATCAACCAGATGAAGGGGTAGGCCGGCCATGTACGTTGCAGCAGTCTTCCTTCCTCTGCTCGGGGCCTTCCTCGCCGGTCTGTTCGGTCGCAGGCTGGGTGATCTCGGGTCGCAGATTGTTACCTGCGCCGGTGTCGGTACGTCGGCGGTTCTGTCGGTGGGAATCTTCCTCGACGTCGCCGTCGGCGGTCATTCCAGGACGGTGGAGCTGTTTACCTGGATCAGTTCCGGGACCCTGGAGATTGCCTGGGCGTTGAAGCTCGACACCCTGACCGCGGTGATGCTGCTGGTGGTCACTTCGGTATCGTTCATGGTACACGTCTATTCCGTCGGCTACATGCATCATGATCCGTCGGTGCCCCGGTTCATGAGCTATTTGTCGCTGTTCACCTTCTGCATGCTGATGCTGGTGACGGCGGACAACCTGGTGCAGCTTTTCTTTGGCTGGGAGGGGGTTGGCCTGTCGTCGTACCTGCTGATCGGCTTCTGGTACGAGCGTCCATCCGCCAATGCCGCCGCCATCAAGGCCTTCGTGGTCAACCGGGTCGGCGATTTCGGCTTTGCCCTGGGCATCTTCGGCATCTACCTGGTGTTTGGGACGGTGACGTTCGATGCGATCTTCGCCGCGGCACCCCAGCACGCCCAGGAGACGGTGCAGTTCTTCGGCATCGATGCCAACGCCATGACCGTCATCTGTCTCTTGCTGTTCGTGGGGGCCATGGGCAAGTCGGCGCAGATTGGCCTTCATACCTGGCTGCCCGACGCCATGGAGGGCCCGACGCCGGTGTCGGCCCTGATTCATGCCGCCACCATGGTGACGGCCGGCGTGTTCATGGTCGCCCGCATGTCGCCCCTGTTCGAGCTGTCGGAAACGGCGCTGATGGTGGTGACCGTCGTCGGAGCCACCACCGCCTTCTTTGCCGCGACCATCGGGTGCGTGCAGAACGATATCAAGCGGGTGATCGCCTATTCCACCTGTTCCCAGCTTGGTTACATGTTCTTTGCCCTGGGGGTGTCCGCCTATCCGGCGGCGATCTTCCACCTGATGACTCACGCCTTTTTCAAGTCACTGCTGTTCCTTGGGGCCGGGTCGGTGATCCACGCCATGTCCGGGGAACAGGACATGCGGCGCATGGGGGGTATCTGGCGGCATGTCAAGGTTACCTACGCGGCGATGTGGATCGGCAGTCTGGCCCTGGCCGGGGTGCCGTTCTTCGCCGGCTACTACTCCAAGGACATCATTCTGGAGGCGGCGTTCGGGGCGCATTCCGGGGTCGGCCTGTACGCCTACTGGATGGGCATCGCCGCGGCGTTCATGACGGCGTTCTACTCCTGGCGGCTGCTGTTCCTGACCTTCCACGGCAAGCCCCGGGCCGAGGAGGCGGTGATGGCCCATGTTCATGAGTCCCCACTGGTGATCACGGTTCCGTTGATGCTGTTGGCCATCGGGGCCATCTTCTCCGGTCTGATCGGCGTGGATGCCATGGCGGGCGGGGGATGGGGAGCGTTCTGGCAGAAGTCGCTGCTGATTCTGCCCTCCCACGGGGCCCTGGAGGCGGCTCATCATGTTCCGTGGCTGATCAAGATACTGCCGATCCTGGTGGGGATGGCCGGTATCGCCCTGGCCTATGGTCTGTACGTGTCCAGGCCCGGTCTGCCGCCGCTGCTGGCCGAGCAGTTTCCGCGCCTGTACCGCTTTCTGCTCAACAAGTGGTATTTCGACGAGCTTTACGACAAGGTGTTCGTCCAGCCGGCCTTCAGGCTCGGTCGCGGTCTGTGGAAGGGCGGTGACGGCGCGGTGATCGACACGGTCGGACCCGACGGCGTCGCCGGGGCCGTCCTGGTGCTGGCCAGGCGGATCGCGGGCCTGCAATCGGGCTACCTCTACCACTATGCCTTTGCCATGATCGCCGGCGTGGCCGGATTCGTGAGCTGGTACATGTTCCTTTACCACGGTTGAGGCGGCAATGTTGGACTGGCACCTGCTTTCCCTGGTAACGTTCCTGCCGCTGGTCGGCGCAGTGTTCATCTTCACCATTCGCGGTGACGAGGCCGTGGTGGCCCGCAATGCCCGCAACGTCGCCCTGCTGACCTCCGGGGCGACGTTCCTGCTGTCGATGGGGCTGTGGCTCGGGTTCGACACCAGTACGGCCAACTTCCAGTTCCAGGAAACGGCGGAATGGCTGCCGGGGTTGGGCATCAACTACCGCATGGGCGTCGACGGCATCTCGGTACTGTTCGTGCTGCTTTCCACCTTCCTGACACCGCTGTGCATCCTGTCGAGCTGGCGGGCGATCAAGGTGCGGGTCAAGGAGTACATGATCGCCTTCCTGATCCTTGAGACCATGATGGTGGGCATGTTCTGCGCCCTGGACCTGTTCGTGTTCTACATGTTCTTCGAGGGCGTGCTGATCCCCATGTTCGTGATCATCGGCGTGTGGGGCGGGCCGCGCCGGGTCTATGCCGCGTTCAAGTTCTTCCTCTACACCCTGCTGGGTTCGGTGCTGATGCTGCTGGCCCTGCTTGCGATGTACTTCGTCGCCGGTCACACCAGCGACATTCCCGCCCTGCTGACCTTCAGCTTCCCCGCCACGATCCAGCCGTGGCTGTGGCTGGCCCTGTTCGCCTCGTTCGCGGTCAAGGTGCCCATGTGGCCGGTGCATACCTGGCTGCCGGACGCCCACGTGGAAGCGCCCACCGCCGGCTCGGTGATCCTGGCCGGCGTCCTCCTGAAGATGGGGGCTTATGGCTTTCTCCGGTTCTCGGTGCCGATGCTGCCCGAGGCGACGGTGACGTTTACACCCATGGTCTATGCCCTGTCGGTGATCGCCGTGATCTATACCTCGCTGGTGGCCCTGGCCCAGGAGGACATGAAGAAGCTGATCGCCTATTCCTCGGTGGCGCACATGGGCTTCGTCACCATCGGCATCTTCGCCATGACCCAGCAGAGCGTGGAAGGGGCCCTATTCCAGATGCTCAGCCACGGGATCGTGTCCGGGGCTCTGTTCCTTTGCGTCGGCGTGGTCTACGATCGTATGCACACCCGCGAAATCTCCGCCTACGGGGGGCTGGTGGGCCGGATGCCCCGCTATGCGCTGGTGTTCATGGTGTTCATGCTGGGATCGGTGGGGCTGCCTGGGACCAGCGGCTTCGTTGGCGAGTTTCTGATTCTCCTGGGGGTATTCCAGGTCAACACCTGGGTCAGCCTGCTGGCGGCGACCGGCGTGGTGCTGGGGGCCGCCTACATGCTGTACCTGTACCGCCGGGTCATTTTCGGCAAACTGGTTCGTCCGGAGCTGAAGAATATTCTCGACCTCAGCCTCCGGGAGGGGATCATCTTCGCGCCGCTGGTGGTGCTGGTGCTGTGGATGGGGGTGTATCCGGCTCCGTTCCTGGACGTGTTCCATGCCTCGGTTGCCGCGTTGATCGAGAAGAACGAGATTGCCCGGGCCGCGACCACCGCCGTCGCGATGGTGGCCCAATGAGGGATTGGGGGATGAGCGCATGATGTCCGAAATGCCAAGCCTTGTTCCGGCGCTTCCTGAAATCCTGCTGGCCGTGGCGGCCATGGCGCTGTTGATGGTCGGGGTGTTTCGTCAGGAGGAAGGGACCAATTTCATCGGCGGGCTCGCGGTGTTGGCTCTGGCTGGGGTTGGCCTGGTGGAGATGGGGCTGGCCGGGCCGCGTCGTGTCACCTTCAACGGCATGTTCGTGGTGGATGAGTTCGCCGTGTTCGTGAAGTGCCTGATTCTGCTGGCCTCCGCTCTGTCGGTGGTCCTGTCGCTGTCGTGGCTCCGGCGCGAAAAGCTGGGTCGGTTCGAGTTCCCGATTCTCATGCTGTTTGCCACCCTGGGCATGATGATGATGGTTTCGGCCAACGATCTGATGTCCCTGTATGTTGGCCTGGAGTTGCAGAGCCTTTCCCTGTACGTGATCGCCGCCTACAACCGGGAAAACCTTCGTTCCACCGAAGCCGGGCTCAAGTATTTCGTCCTGGGTGCCCTGGCCTCGGGCATGCTGCTGTTCGGCTCGTCCTATCTCTACGGCTTTACCGGGGCCACCGGGTTTGAGGCCATCGCCAAGGCCGTGTCCGGCCATGGTGGGGTGCCGGTCGGGGTGACGGTGGGACTGGTGTTCCTTTTGGCGGGCTTGGCGTTCAAGATTTCCGCCGTGCCGTTTCACATGTGGGCTCCCGACGTTTACGAGGGGGCGCCAACGCCGGTGACAGCCTTCTTCGCCGTGGCTCCGAAAATCGCGGCCCTCTCCCTTCTGATGCGGGTCATGACCGGACCGTTCGGGTCCCTGGTGGGGCAGTGGCAACAGGTGATTGTCGTCCTGTCGGTAGCCTCCATGGTGGTGGGTGCCTTTGCCGCCATTCACCAGACCAATATCAAGCGCATGATGGCCTACAGTTCCATCGGTCACGTCGGCTATGCCCTGATCGGCGTCGCGGTGGGCAATGCGGCCGGCATCCGTGGCGTTCTGGTCTATCTGGCCATCTACCTGGTGATGAACATCGGAACCTTCGCCGTCATTCTGTCCATGCGGCAGAAGGGGCGTTTGGCGGAGGAGATCGACGATCTGGCCGGGTTGTCCAAGACCAATCCGATGATGGCGCTGGCGATGGCCGTGTTCATGTTCTCCATGGCGGGGATTCCGCCGTTGGCCGGTTTTTTCGGCAAGCTGTACGTCTTCGTCGCGGCGGTCCAGGCCCAGATGTACACTTTGGCGGTGCTGGGCGTGTTGAGCAGCGTGGTCGGGGCCTACTATTATCTGCGCATCATCAAGGTCATGTATTTCGATGAGCCGGTGGACGGGTTCGATCGGCCGCTGGGGCAGACCGTGAGCCTGATTCTGACTGGGGCCAGCCTGGTGATCCTGCTGTTCTTCCTGGTTCCGGGGCCGCTTCTGGCCGAGGCCGAGGCGGCTTCGTCGTCGCTGTTTCCGGGCTGACCATGGTTACGGAAAAAGCCGCCGGCGAAGTGGAGGCGCAGGTACCTTCCGGCTGGCGCCTCGTCCGGTTCGACACGGTGGATAGTACCAACGAACAGGCGCGTCGCCTGATCGCCGGTGGGGCTGAGCACGGCACCGTCGTGGTGGCCGATGTCCAGACCGGAGGGCGTGGGCGTCACGGGCGGAAATGGACCAGCCCCAGGGGCAACCTGCACTGTTCCATCATCGTCCATCCTCACCGGCCCCAGCGGGAAGTCCCACAGCTTAGTCTTTTGACCGGCGTTGCCGTGGCGGAGGCTCTGGCCTCGGTGGCCCCCCATTCGGTCTTCCGCGCCAAGTGGCCCAACGACATTCTGTGTCGGGGTCGGAAGCTGTGCGGTATCCTGCTTGAGAACGCCGAACCGAGCGTGATCGTCGGCATTGGCGTGGATGTGGCGTCCGCCCCCGGTGGAGAAGTCCTGTATCCCACCACCTCCCTGGCCGAGGAGGGCTGCCGGGCTGGCGTGGAGGAAGTGCTTGCCGCGATCTGTCAGCGGATGGACCGGTGGCTGCGGCGCTGGGAGGCCGATGGCTTCGAACCGATCCGTTCGGCATGGCTGGAACGGGCCGGCGGCATCGGCGAGCCGGTGGTGGTGCGGACCGAGGACCGCGACCCGCTCCGGGGAACCTTGGTCGGCCTGGATACCGACGGCGCTCTGTTGATCCAGGAGGCGGTGGATGGCCCACCCCGGCGGATACTGGCCGGGGATGTCCATCTGGTGCGAAGTCTCTGACCGTAATATCTGGGGAGCACGAGGGGCCTCAGGGCCCCTCGTGATGATTCTCTACCGTCCTGACCGAGGAATCACCGTGCTGCTGGCTATCGACTGTGGCAATACCAACATCGTTTTCGCCGTATTCGACGGGGATGAGATCCGCGGACAGTGGCGGGCATCGTCCAAGTCGCAGCGGACTGCCGACGAGTTCGGAGTCTGGCTCAACCATCTTCTGTCCCTGGAAGGGCTGGGCCGGACGGAAATTACGGCGGCCGTCATCGCCTCGGTCGTCCCGGCGGAGGTCCTGGCCCTGAAGACGCTGTGCCGTCGCTATTTCAACTGCGAGGCCATGGTGGTTGGGGAACCCGGGGTGCTGTTGGGCCTTGAGATCTTCCTGGACCAGCCGCGCGAGGTTGGCGCTGACCGTCTGGTCAACGCGGTGGCCGCTCGCGCCTTTCACCAATGCCCCTGTATCGTCGTCGACTTCGGTACCGCTACCACCTTCGATGTGGTGGATGGTGGCGGCAATTACCGGGGTGGTGCCATCGCGCCGGGGATTCACCAGTCCTTAGAGGCTTTGCACCTGGGGGCGGCCCAGTTGCCCCACATCGCCATCGAGCAGCCGGAACGGGTAATCGGCACCTCGACGGTGACGGCGATGAAGTCCGGCATTTTCTGGGGCTACGTCGGCCTGATCGAAAGCCTGGTGACGAGAATCCGAAAGGAATTTGGGGCCCCGCTGCCGGTGATCGCCACCGGGGGCCTTGCAGTGCTGTTTCGTGGGGTTACCGATGTCATCGATATTCAGGATCCGGATTTGACCATGCGCGGGCTGCTGGAAATCCATCGCCGCAATGTGCCCCGATGAGTGATACCCTCCACATCCCCAGGGATCGGCTGGTATTCATACCGCTGGGCGGAGCCGGCGAGATCGGCATGAACGTGTATCTGTACGGGTACGCGGGCAAGTGGCTGATGATCGACCTCGGCATCACCTTTCATGACGACGTGATCCCGACCATCAACGTGGTTCTGCCGGATTTGCGGTTTATCGAGGAACAGAGCCGCAATCTTCTCGGGCTCGTCGTCACCCATGGTCACGAGGATCACCTGGGAGCCATTCCCTACCTGTGGCCGAGGCTGAAATGCCCTGTCTACGCCACCCCGTTCGCGGCCGCGCTGATCAACTCCAAAACCCCGGAAATCCTGGCACCACAGCGGGTTCCGGTGAGCGAGATTCCCCTTGGCCACCGCTTCGACCTGGGGCCGTTCGATCTGGAACTGGTAACCCTCACCCATTCCATCCCCGAGCCCAACGCCGTCATTCTTCGCACTCCGGCGGGGACGGTGGTGCATAGCGGTGACTGGAAATTCGATCCCTATCCGATGATTGGCCCCGTCGCCGATGTCGGATCGCTGCGTCGGGCCGGCAGGGAGGGCGTGCTGGCCCTGATCGGAGACTCCACCAACGTTTTCGTTTCCGGCCGCAGTGGTTCGGAGTCCATGGTCCGGGATGGGCTGATCGATCTGGTCGGCGATTATACCGGGCGGATTGCCGTCACCTGCTTCGCTTCCAACGTGGCGCGGGTGGAAAGTATCGCGGAGGCCGCGGTCCGCAACGGCCGTCAGGTAGCTCTGGTGGGACGCTCGCTGTGGCGGGTGGTGGAGGCGGCCCGGAGCGTCGGTTATCTGGCCGACGCCCCCCGGTTTCTGACCGATGAGAAGGCCAAGCACCTGCCGGCGGACAAGGTGCTGTACATCTGCACCGGTTCCCAGGGTGAGCCGAGGTCGGCCCTGGCCAAGATCGCCTCCCGCACCCATCCCTGCGTCAGTCTTGGGGCTGGCGACGTGGTGATCTTCTCCTCGCGGGTCATTCCTGGCAACGAAAAGGCGATCTTCCACCTTCAGAACCAGTTGGCCCGGCAGGGGGTGGCGGTAGTGACCGATCGGGACCACATGGTCCATGTTTCCGGCCATCCGGCCAGGGGCGAGATGGAAGAGATGTATGCTCTGTTGCGGCCCAGGATCGCCATTCCTATTCATGGCGAGATGCGGCATCTGACCGAGCATGCCCGTCTGGCCAAGGCCTGCGGTGTGCCGGACGTGGTGGTGGTCGAGAATGGTGAGGCCGTGGCCCTGTCCCAGGAAGGGGCTCAGGGGATTGGCCAGGTACCGGTGGGGCGTCTTGCGGTGGACGGTCTCAGGCTTGAGCCCTGGGATTCCGAGATCTTGCGCAGTCGCCGTCGGTTGATCTACAACGGGGTGGCGGTGGTGACGGTGGTCGTGGACAGGTCGGGTCTCCTGGTGGGGGACCCCCTGCTCAGTGCGCCGGGTCTTCTCGACCCGGTGGCGGAACCCGACGCCCAGGAGAGGGTGATCGAGGCGGTACGCTATGCGCTCCACCGCGTTCCTGCCGGGTCACGTCGGGAGGACGAGTCGCTCCGGTCCGCGGTGCGGCTCGCCGTGCGCCGCAGTTTGAGGGAAAGTCACGGCGTGAAACCGCTGACGGAAGTTCATCTGGTGAGACTCTGAGGATAATAACGGCGTTTGAGAGCCAAATAGCATCGGGGGAGAAAAAGTTCATGATCGGCAAGTTGAATCATATCGCTATCGCGGTTCCCAATCTGGAAGCGGGAGCGGCGTTGTACCGCAATGTGTTGGGGGCCAAGGTGTCCGAACCGCTGCCGCAGCCGGACCACGGCGTGACGGTGATATTCATCGAATTGCCCAACACCAAGGTCGAACTGCTGCATCCTCTGGGCGACAAGTCGCCCATCGCCGCGTTTCTGGAGAAGAATCCGGGCGGCGGCATCCATCACATCTGCTACGAGGTCGAGGACATCAACGTCGCGGCGGCGCAGATGCGCAAGGAAGGCAAGAAGGTCCTGGGCGACGTGAAGATCGGGGCTCATGGCAAACCGGTGATCTTCCTGCATCCCAAGGATTTCATGGGCTGCCTGGTGGAACTTGAGCAGAAGTGAACTGGTACTGCGACGTCGCTCCCGGCCACCCGGTCCACGGTCCCTATCATGATCTGGAGTACGGGTTCCCGGTCGCGGACGACGTCGTGTTGTTCGAGAGACTCTGCCTGGAGATCTTCCAGGCGGGGCTCTCCTGGCTGATCGTGCTGAAACGCCGCGAGGCCCTGCGGGCGGTGTTTGCGGGTTTCGACCCGGAGCGGGTGGCGGCGTTCGATGCCACCGATGTAGACCGGCTGCTGGCCGATCCTTCCATCATCCGCAATCGACGAAAGGTGGAGGCAGTCGTCCACAACGCCGCTCGCGTGCAGGCGATCCGGCGCGAGTGGGGGGCGCTGGCGACGTGGCTCGCGTCGCAGCACCAGGACGAGGCGGGGCTGCCGCGGACTTTGGAGTCCTGGGTGGGGCTGTTCCGCCGCACTTTCCGCTTCATGGGCGGCGAGGTAGTGAACGAGTTTCTCATGAGTATCGACTATCTGCCCGGGGCTCACCGTCCGGACTGCCCGGTATACACCGCGATACTGGAGCGGAACGGGCGGCGGGCATAGCAAACGCGGCGCGTCCCGAAAGCCCGGGTCGTCACGGCAAGACCGAATTTCGGTCTCTCCGCAACGATTCACCATCTTTTTTGTCGATTGGTGGTTACCCGTTCTGGCCCTTTGGGCCAATGGACTTTCCCTAGACTTGAGCCGCGATGAAACCGTGACGAGAGTATATCGGCCACGCGGACGCTGACCCTACGAAAAAAATGGGGCCTTGTCACGATTTTTTTGGGGAAATGACGGGACAATCGTCCGCTCGACACCTCCGACTTTGGATATGAATCCATGGACAGCCGGGCGTGCGGTATGCTATCGCCATGACCATGAACCGCTTTGCGAATCCTACCCGTTTTCTCAAGCTTAGTGCGGCTATTCTGCCGTGGAGCATGGGGCTGACCCTGATGCTGACGGCCGTCGGTCTGGCTCTGGGTCTGGCCGTTTCTCCCGCCGACTATCAGCAGGGCCAGTCGGTGCGGATCATGTACGTTCACGTCCCATCGGCCTGGATGGGGATGTTCTCCTACATGGTGGTGGCCGGTGCCAGCGCCGTCGCCCTGATCTGGAAGCATCCGCTGGCGGATCTGGTGGCGAAGTCCTCGGCCCCGGTCGGGGCGGCGTTTACCTTCCTGTGCCTGGTGACCGGTTCCCTGTGGGGCAAGCCCATGTGGGGCGCGTGGTGGGTATGGGATGCGCGCCTGACGTCGATGCTCATTCTCCTGTTTCTGTATCTGGGCTACATGGCTCTGGTCAACGCTTTCGACGATCCGGCCAGGGGGGCCAGGTCCGGGGCCATTCTGGCCCTGGTCGGGGTGGTCAACATCCCCATCATCAAGTTTTCCGTGGACTGGTGGAATACCTTGCACCAGCCGGCCAGCGTCACCAAATTCGGCATGCCCTCCATCGCCGTGGAGATGCTGATTCCGCTGCTGGTGATGACGCTGGCGTTCAAGGCCTATTACGTCACGGTCCTGCTTCTGGGTGTTCGCGGAGAAATCGCCGCCGCCAAGGTCCGCGCCATCCGTCTGGCCCAGGTTCAGGAATAGGGAAGCAGGTCGTCACGCCACCTTGGGGTGAACATGAACTTGGAATCGTTGGTCACTTTCCTGGACATGGGCGGCTACGGCGTGTACGTGTGGCCGGCGTATGTCATCACCTTCGTCGTGCTGATCGGTGTCGCGGTAGCGACGGTGCGTTCGGGCCGGGCGCGGGCCGTCGAACTGGCCGCCTTGCAGATGTCCTTCGGCAGCCGTCGCAGAGCCGCCATGGCCGCTGGCCAGGCCGGGCGGAAGGAGACTGACAATGACCCGTAAACAACGCCGGATGACTTTCGTCGGTCTGGGCCTGCTGGCGCTGTTCGCTGCGACCGCCCTGATTCTGACCGCCTTCAACGACAACCTGGTTTTCTTCTACAGTCCCACCGATCTGGTCAGCAAATCCATCCCGCCGGAGCGACGGCTCAGGATCGGCGGCCTAGTCAAGGAAGGCAGCGTCGTCAAGGAGGGCACCCGGGTGCGTTTCGCCGTCACCGACCTGACCACCACCGTTCCGGTGACCTTCACCGGCATTGTTCCCGACCTGTTTCGGGAAGGGCAGGGCGTGGTGGTGGAAGGTCGGCTTGGGGGCGATGGCGTGTTCAACGCCTCCAATGTCCTGGCCAAGCACGACGAGAAATACATGCCGCCGGAAGTCTCGGATGCTCTCAAGAAATCCGGGCAGTGGCAGGGTGACAAGACCAAGGGAGAGAAAGGAGAGAAGGGTAAGTGATCCCCGAAATCGGCCACTTTGCCCTGATTCTGGCGTTTCTGGTTGCCGTGGTACAGGGGACTGTGCCGCTGGTCGGGGCCCATCGTGGCAAAGAATCCTGGATCCGCCTCGCCCGCCCGGCCGCCGTCTGTCAGTTCCTGTTCGTGGCGGTGGCCTTCGCGGCCCTGACGCAGGCCTTCGTGGTGTCGGATTTCTCCGTCTCCAACGTCTATGCCAATTCCCACAGCGACAAGCCGATGCTCTACAAGGTGGCCGGCGTGTGGGGCAATCACGAAGGCTCACTGCTGCTGTGGATCACCATCCTGGCACTGTTCGGGCTGGTTCTGGCCCTGGCCGGGCGCAGGCTGCCGCCGGTGCTGCGGGCTCGCACCCTGGCTGTTCAGGCCCTGATCTCGGTCGGGTTTCTTCTGTTTATCCTGCTGACGTCCAATCCTTTTACCAGGCTGGACCCGGCTCCCATGAACGGTCGGGGCCTCAACCCGATGCTCCAGGACCCTGGCCTCGCGTTCCATCCGCCATTTCTGTACCTCGGCTATGTGGGGTTCTCGATGGCGTTCTCCTTCGCCATTGCCGCCCTGATCGAGGGCCGGGTTGATCCGGCCTGGGCGCGTTGGGTTCGGCCATGGACCCTGGCGGCCTGGATTTTTCTGACCTTTGGCATCGGGCTGGGGAGCTGGTGGGCCTACTACACCCTGGGCTGGGGGGGCTGGTGGTACTGGGACCCGGTGGAGAACGCCTCGTTCATCCCGTGGCTGGCGGGGACGGCGCTGTTGCACTCGGCCCTGGTGGTGGAAAAGCGCGATGCCCTGAAGTCATGGACGATTCTGCTTGCCATCGTCACCTTTTCCCTCAGCCTGGTTGGTACCTTCCTGGTCCGCTCCGGCGTCCTGACTTCGGTTCACGCCTTTGCCACCGATCCGACCCGCGGCGTGTTCGTACTGGGGCTGCTGGCCGTCACCATCGGCGGGTCCTTGACCCTGTTCGCGATGCGCTCCCCGTCGTTGCGGGGGGGGGGGGGCTGTTTGCGCCGTTGTCGAGGGAAGGTGGACTGCTTGCCAACAATCTGTTTCTGAGCGCGGCGGCCGGCACGGTGTTGCTGGGCACCCTGTACCCGCTGTTCGTCGATGCCCTGGGGCTTGGCAAGGTCTCCGTGGGGCCGCCGTTCTTCAATGCCACCTTGTTGCCGATCATGGCTCCGTTGGTCGCGGTCATGGCGGTGGGACCGCTTCTGTCGTGGAAGCGCGCGGACCGGCTGGAGGCTTGGCGCTCGTTGCGCTATCCGCTGCTGGCTGGTGGTATCGTTTACTTTTCGGTGTGGCTTGTCGGTAGCCGTGAGGCTGGGGGCGTGAAGGTGGCGTTCGGGCTGGCCCTGGCGACCTGGCTTCTGGCCGCGACCCTGGTCGAATTCGCCGGGCGGATTCGTCTGGGACAGGGATCGCTGGCGGAGGCCTTGCGCCGAGCGTGGACCCTGCCTCGTGCCGCCTGGGGCATGACCTTGTCTCATGCCGGTCTGGCGGTGGTGGTTGCCGGCATTACAGGAGCCACCGCCTGGGAGCTGGAAGGTGTGGACAGCCTGAAGCCCGGTGCCAAGGTAACCATGGCCGGTTACGACATCCAGTTCCAGGGGGTCGAAAAGGTGGCGGGGCCGAACTATTCCGCCGAACGCGCCACGTTGACCGCCAGCCGGAACGGCCAGCCCATCGCCATCCTGCACCCGGAAAAGCGCCAGTATACCAATCCACCCATGCCAGCCACCAATGCCAGCATTCACTCCAACGGCATCGTCGATCTGTACGTGGCCATCGGGGATACCGATGCCTCCGGGGCAACCGTGGTTCGGGTGTACCGCAAGCCCATGGTGCCGCTATTGTGGTATGGTATCGGCCTGATCGGTCTGGGCGGTCTGGTTTCCCTGTCCGATCGTCGCCACCGCATCGGGGCTCCCGCCGGCCGGCGCGGCCGTCGGGATGCGGGGGGTAAGGGCGCAGGCGACAAAAAGGCGGAGGCGTGATCCATGCGTCGAGGGTTGGCCCTGGCTGCGGCCCCGCTGCTGATTTTCCTCGTTCTGCTGGCGTTCTTTGCCGAACGACTGGTGGGAATCCATCGCGGGGATGCGCCCAACCTCTTACCTTCGGTACTGATCAACCGGCCGGTTCCGGAATTTTCCCTGGAGCCGCTGCCCGGTCGCGGCAGACCCCTGGCCAGTGCCGACCTGAAGGGCAAGGTCAGCCTGGTCAACATTTTCGGGTCCTGGTGTGTTTCCTGTGCCGCCGAGCACCCGTTTCTGATGTCGCTCAAGAAGTCGGGGGCCGTGGTCGTCCATGGCATCGACTGGCGCGATGATCCGGTCAAGGGCGCGGCATGGCTGGCTCGTCATGGCGATCCTTACGACCGCGTCGGCCTGGACCCGGACAGCCAGGTGGCGATCGATTTCGGGGTGACTGGTGCGCCGGAGTCCTTCGTCGTCGATGCCGCCGGGGTCATCCGCTACAAGGTGGTGGGCCCCATCTCGGCGGAGGTGTGGACGCAGACGCTTGAACCCATGATCCGGGAGCTTCGCAAATGATACCGGCGAGCCACAAGAATGACTCGCCGTATGGTCCCTTGCCGGGCGCGGCCGTCTGGCCGCTTGGCTGCCGCCGTAATGGCGGCTTTACCAGCCATCGGAATGGGTCAAACGTTTCGCTGGCTGGTGTGAAAACACCGTGGGTCCGGATGCTGGCGTTCCTGCTGCCGTTCCTGGTCCTGTCACCGGCGGCGGCGGTCAATCCCGACGAGAAGCTGCCTGATCCGGCCCTGGAGGCGCGGGCTTTGGAAATCAGCCGGGGCTTGCGTTGCGTGGTGTGCCAGAACCAGTCCATCGACGACTCCAATGCCGAGCTGGCCCGTGACATGCGCCTGGTGGTGCGCCGGCGGGTCGTGGCCGGGGACAACGATGCCCAGGTGACCCAGTTCATGGTGGACCGCTACGGCGACTTCGTCACCTTGAGGCCCCCCCTCAAGTCCTTCACTCTGTTGTTGTGGTTCGGGCCGTCCCTGCTCATGCTGGCGGCTCTGTGGCTCGGGCGGCGGTTCTATCACCGTCGGGCGGATAATATTCCGGCCCCGGCACCGCTGTCGGACGAGGAACGCCGCAGGCTTGAAGCCCTGCTCAAGGACCCGCGATGATATCGTTTTCACTTCTGTTCGCCTTCGTGGCCATGATCGGCGTGGCTCTGGCCTTTCTCCTGACCCCCCTGTTGCGGGGCGGGGCGAAGGCTTCGGCGGACCGTTCCAGCTATGACCTGGACGTGTATCGGGATCAGTTGGCGGAGGTTGGGCGGGACGTAGAGCGTGGCCTGTTGGCTGCGGACGAAGCGGTTGCGGCCCGGGTGGAGATCGAGCGCCGCATGTTGTCGCTGGCCGACGGGGTTGCGGGTGGCACGCGGGAGGGGGCTCCAGAGGGGAAATCCCTGCCTCTGGTTTTCGCCATCGCCGGAATCCTGCCGGTGGCCGCCCTTGGTCTGTACGTGTTGCTGGGGTCTCCTGGCCTTCCCGGTCAGCCCTTCGCCGGCCGTCAGGCCGAACGTCTGGGGCTCTCCGAGGTTGACTCCGAACGGGTGGTGGGGCTGGTGGGCAGGCTGGCGGCGCGTCTGGCCGCCGATCCTTCCGACGGCGAAGGCTGGGCGGTCCTGGGGCGCTCGTACCGGACGCTGGGGAAATACCGGGAGGCGGCTCAGGCCTACGGTCAGGCCATTGAACGCGGGGTGCGCAGCGCCGAAATCCTGACCACCTATGGCGAGATGCTGACCCTCAGCGAGGACGGCGCTCCCATTCCCGAGCCGGCGCGAAAGGCCTTTCTCATGGCCTATCATCTGGACGCCAACGGTCCCATCGCCCAGTACTACCTGGGGCTGGCCGCGGCGCAGGATGGCGAGATGAGGCGGGCCCTGGCCATCTGGCGCCATCTGGAACGTAACTCTCCCCCCGGGGCTCCGTGGTTGTCTCTGCTGAAGGACCGGATCGATACCGTGGCGCAGGAGCTTGGGGTCGATCCTGGCGCGGTCGAGCCGGCTCCGCCTTCAGACTGACCCATCGCGACGAGTTTCCGAATGGATCGCGCCGAAGCCACGCCCTTTCATACCGCCCTCGTCCGCTGGGTCGATCTGTGCCGACGGTGGGCGGTGGGCGTGGTGGTGGTCTCGCTGGTCGTGGCGGTGCTCTCCGGTGTCTATGTGGCCAACCACATGGCCATCAACAGCGGTACCGCCGACATGTTGTCCAAGGATCTTCCCTTTCGCAAATTGGCGCGGGAGGTGGACCAGGCTTTTCCCGGCCGTGGCAACGAGATCGTGGTCGTGGTCGACGGCAACATTCCCGACGTGGTGGATGACGTCGCCGGCCGCCTGGCCGCCCGTCTCCGGGAGCGGCTTTTGTCTTGATCTATCTCAAGATGTCTTTTGACATTTAGGCATTCTGATTCTGATCCAATAAAGCGCAATTCATCCCTCAATATATGGCCGTAATTATTTTTTACGGTTTCAATTAGTAAATATTTCATTTCTTCACCTCTTTCGGTTTGTTATTATCGGCTTTCTTTACT
>JBKACM010000090.1:0-9449 GCA_046269335.1 Alphaproteobacteria bacterium
CTACAGTCAGTTTCATGATGGTCACAAAGTTGAGGTGATCGTGCACCATCGGCGCGACCAGCGAACCGGGAGAGGGAAGCGAGTTCGCCTTCACGGCCCGATTTGGCCTCGGCAGGGAAGCGCGGTCGTTCGTGGTCCCCGTGGACCGGCTCAGCGGCAGGCGGATCCTTGTCGTTGACGAACACGCCCTGGTTCGCGCGTTCCTGTGTGAGGTGCTGACCCGGTTCGGCATGGACGTCACGGCGGTGGACAGAGGGGGGGAGGCCATTCGGGCGCTGTCCTCCGCCTCTACTCCCTTCGATTTGGCCCTGGTGAACTGGCGGGCCGTGGACATGGACGGAGAGGATCTGATACGCCAGGTCCGGGGCCACCCGCTGTTCGGTGCCATACCGCTGATTTTCATGGTTGCATCCTCGCAGCAGGATGATGCGCAGCGGCGCGCGAACGATCTTCAGATTGATGGATTGCTAGTCAAGCCCGTTCTCCCCGCGGTTCTGCTGGAGGCGATTTTGAACGCTCTGGGAGGAGCCGTCCGCAAGAGCCGGCGCGTTCCGGACAGAGCCCCATCCGGCCAGCGGAGCCGTCTGCGTGGCCGTCACATCCTCGTGGTCGAGGATAACGAGGTCAACCAGGAGATCGCCCGGGAAATCCTTTCCGGCGAAGGGGCCCGGGTTCAGGTCGTGGCGGATGGGGTTGCGGCCGTCTCCGCCGTCGAAACTTCCACCCTTCCCTTCGACGTCGTGCTGATGGATATCCACATGCCGGTCATGGACGGGTACGAGGCAACCCGCCGTATCCGCGGCAACCCGGCCCATGCACGTCTGCCCATCCTCGCCATGACCGCCAGTGTCATGACCGAGGAGCGGGAACGATGCACGGCCGCCGGCATGAACGACCATATCTCCAAGCCGTTCGACGTGGATCAGGCGATAGCGACCTTAAACCACTGGATGGCCCCCCTTGAACCCGATGGAAAGCAGGAGGAGGGCACCACCACGGCTCCGCCGGCGACGGGCACCGCGGCTCCGCCGGCGACGGGCACCACGGCCGAATCGGAGCCCTCCGCCGCTCCGTCCTCCGGCAGCCGGAATCTGTTCGACCTGCCGGGCTTTGATGTTCCGGCCGCCCTGCTGCGCCTCAACGGCAATGAGGCATTGCTCCGTAAATTGCTGCTGTCGTTTGCCGAAAACAACGCCACCCTGGCAAGCCGGGTCCGGGCGACTTTGGACGCCGGAGACCTGGACGGCGCGTTCCGCCTGGTTCATGCGGTCAAGGGAGCCTCGGGCAATCTGGGTGCCGTGCAGTTGTTCAAGATCGCCGAGGCCTTCCAGACGGTCCTGATCCGGCGGGACGGAGAAGCCATTCCCTCTCATTTCGAGCAGTTCCGGCAGCGTCTCAACTACACCCTGGCCGCCCTGGGACGACTCGCCCCCAGGGAGGAATCGGATGCTCCCCCCCTTTCATCGCCGGAATGGGCGGCGACGGCGGAGCAAAGGGAACACCTCGTGTCGGAGTGCCTGCAACTGATCGAGCTGATGGGTCTTCGAAGCATGAGGGCGGTGGCGTTTGCCGACACGTTCCTCAAGAAATTGCAGGGCGGTGGTTTTGAGCCAGAGGTCCGTGCGCTTGAAGCCGCGCTTGCGGTTCTGGACTTCAACGCCGGCTGCAATATTGCCCAGACCCTGGTAGGCAAGTTGAGGTGACGAGGCTGCGGCAGGGTAATCGGGTTCACCCGATTACCCAAAAGCTGCGGACGCAGGTGTTGCGGATCGTGTCGCATTCCTATAGGGTCGGCTGTCTCTTGCCTGCACCCGTAGCTCAGCTGGATAGAGCGCTGCCCTCCGAAGGCAGAGGTCGTGAGTTCGAATCTCGCCGGGTGCGCCAACATAACCGAGGGTTTGGTCAAGTCTGGTCCGGATTTCTCACCGAATATAGGTGCATCGGGGCTCTGGTGCCGTCCGTCCTTTGATCTGCCTCGTACCGTCATCGGTTTTTCCTATCGGAACCGCGGCATCTCGGGCTTATCGGTGACGTATTGGACGGTTACGACGTTCAGACTCTTTCCTCGCAGCAACGCCTCAACCTCGTCGGGACTGCCCGCAGGGAAGTCTTCCGGCAAATCCGCCACTCCCCGTCCGGTGGCGATCATCAAAGTAGCGCGCCAGGACGATACTGCCGCCCAGGGATTACCGTCTATCTTCACGGACACCGGATTCTTGCCTGGGTGAAGGAAATGGCGCTCCCTAAGGTCGGAAGCACCGTTTCTGTTGGAATGCAGGTAGATCCAGGCAGGCTCCGCTTCGCCCTGGCTCTTGCCGATACGGAATTCCAGACCACACAGTCCCTGGGCGGATCCATTCTCGAAGGTGCCAGAGGCGTCCAGTGAGTCGATCTCCACTTCTTCGGGGGGCAGACCGCTGAATCGCAGGGAGCCGCAACCAGCACCCGAGGGGGCGCGTAGTTCGATCGCGCCGATCGTTATCTTGCCCTCCGG
The DNA here is from genome assembly GCA_046269335.1 of Alphaproteobacteria bacterium. GTDB lineage: Bacteria > Pseudomonadota > Alphaproteobacteria > Rhodospirillales > Rhodospirillaceae > JADFXL01. Next base: position 2,495 of record JBKACM010000090.1, read on the forward strand.
AAGAACTGGCGGGGTTTCAGGCTTGGTCGTTGCCGGTGATTGCTCCGTTTTCCGTTCCTCCACTGAGAGTGGTGGCGAGAGAACACCTCCTTTTGCTGAACTGGATGTGTGCCCCGGTTGCGTTTCTTTCGGCCTCGCGATGGGAGGCGGTTGCTGGGGAGGAAGCAACATCGTTGCCGACGGCATTCTGTCCAAGGCCGAACGGATCGTCCACGTCGCGTAGGCACCGGTCGCGACCATCAGCAGGGCGGTCACCACAAGCAGGGGACGAAGCCATCTGCGATGCGAAGATGGGGATGGAGGGGGCACGTCAAGATCGGCGGCTGCCCAGTCATCGATACCTCGAATGCTGACGGTAGCGGCGGAGAGACCAAGACAGTTTACCTCGTCCTCCACCTCGGCCAGATTGGCCTCCGGCACCAGTAACGTGGTCGGGATACCTTTTCGGACCAGCCCGATCAACAATGTTTCCGATTGGCGAACCTTGTCACGGCACCGCTCCACCCCGGCTACGGCAAGATCGTGGCGTACCTCCCCGGTTACCCAGAGAACCGCATCGGCATCCATGTCACAATCCGCCAGACGTCCCGCCGCATGGAGAGCGTGAGCGGCAAGAATGCCAAGCTGCCAGCTTTGGCCACAGGATATCCGGGAGGAAACATCAACCCGAAAAGACGGATGTCCAAACAGGTGTTCGACGATCCCGGTCGGCTTGCGAACAAAAGGATCATAATCCCGGCTTATTGGCAATGCCTCTGCGGTACCGTCGAGACAGACTACCGACCGGACCTCCTCGTCCTCGGCGGTGATCCGCTGGATTTCACTCGGTCCCTCGGTGGTGGCGATGTAGACCCGAACCATGCCCCTCACCATAGGAACAGCTCCGTCTCGGGATCGCGCAGCAGGCGGATTTCCTCGGACGCCCCGTCCGTCAGAACCTGGATGACCCCGTCCTGGGCGGCCGGCAGCGCCATTTTCACGTATTCCCCCAAGGGTCCGTGAAGAACCATGCTCGTGGGTTGGCGGTCGTCGGTAAGATCGATGATGAGGTAGACTTGCCCGGACCCTGCCCTGGACGTCTTCAGGCGCAGACGAAAGCCATTTCCCTCGCGCACGTCGAGGGTTCCCGAACTGGCCGCGGCCGCCGCACGGGCCCCGTACCAGCCCGCCGTCCGGCGCAGCAGCCGTTCCAGGTCACGTGCCAGGCGTTGTTCCTTTGCGACCGCCCGCCTGACCTCATTTGAAAGGAGCGGGTCCGATCCCCGAACCCAGGCCAACAGATCACGGAAGGTGACCTGACGCCCATTAACGCTGTCTCCCGGAAGCATCCACCCGTCGATGCTTGTCAAGGCTTCGACGGTTCCCTTTGCCACCGCCTGCTGTCGGGGGGAAAGGCTTTTCCACGTCCTGTTCATTCCGACACTCCATAAATCCGGCGAAAGCCTGCGGTGAACGTTGCCCGGTCGGCGTCGAACTGGTGTTCCCAGGAGCCCTCTGGTAGGGCCAGTCGGCCGAGGCTGGCATGAAATCCTTCCAGCCGGGCGACGATCTCGGCCACCAAAGGCGCTCCGACCACGAATCCTTCCACGACCTGGGCATCCGCCCATTCGCCGGGCCGGAATCCCTGCCGGGCAATGCCCTTCGCCGACGCACGCGCCTCCGCCAGGAACTGTTCCACCTCTGGTGGCTCATTTGTCTTGTTCATGGAGGGATCGGAAGTGGATTTCCGCCGGAACGGCACGACGTTTTCCGTCTCTGTCATCTCGGCAGGCTGTACGCCTGGTCGCAGCATACGGACGAGCGTTTCCATGAGGGCGGCATTGCGGCCGTAAAGAACGTGTACCGAGGCCAGGAGAACGGTCCGCCCATGAGCCACAAGGGCCTCCAGGTGCCGTTGATGCGTGGTGTAGTCTTCGTGGAAACTTGCCTCTATTGTCGCAGAGAGTTGATTTGTTGGTTTGCCGGAACGCAAGGATTGTGAGATGAGTGACTGGGCTGGACCGAAGACCTCACAGCGAACGAACGAGAGCGGCAGATCATCGGCCGCCCGCCCGCACTGGAACAAAAATATCAGCGCGTCGCGTTCCTTGGCGTTGAAGAACTTGATGTGCGAGGCCGGGGCCTCGGCAAGACGGTCGAGGGGGTTTGTCGGCTCGGCAATTGCCACTACCGCCGCTTCGATTTCTTCCGGATCAACTTCACCTTCCTCGACGGAGGATCCGATCGGGCGGGCCCGTTCAATGGCAGCGATGTCCGCGCCCTGTTCAAGGACCCGGCGGAGTCTGGCAAAGGCCAGAAAGACCGAAGTGAAGGTGCGGAAATCTTTGGCACCGTCCCCGGTCGCCAGCCAGAAATCGAGGACCGCCTGGTCATCGATGGCATGCGGACCGAAGTCGCCGTTGTTCCCAGCCGTCAGGTAGTCGATCATGACCGCCACCTTTCGCTGCGTTTGCAATGGTGGCAGGTGGTCCTTCAGGTATGCATAGACGAGTCGCGACAGGGCATTTGCCTGCGCCGAAACCTCCTCCATCGTCGCGACTGGCCGTGCCAGGATGGCCAGAATGTCGTCGATGTCGGCAAAGCCGATGATGGTGATGATGAACTCCATCATCGCGCAAAGGTATGGCATGCGGCCATAGGAAATACAGAACGGCGGGCCATCGCGGTAGACAAGTTCTACCTCGGCCGCGTGCAGGCGAAGAACGGCATCGGGCGGCGCGCACCGGGAGAACATCCCTTTGAAGCGGGAGGCACGCAACGGTCCCGGGGCCCAGAAGAAATCGACGTAACTGCGATGACAGACCGAGGCTGCCCGCACCAGATGGCAGAGATCCCGCAAAGCGCCCGCGTAAGTGCGGCAGGAGACGACGCGAGCCACGGCCCGGCACGCCTCCCGGGAAAATCGGGGCTCTCCGTTGTCCGACGCCTCGGTGAGAAGTCGGAAGGCGGCCGCCAGTTCCGAACTTTTTTCCGCTTCGAGAACAAGAGATTCCGCCGACATCGTTATTCACCACCGGGTGCCAGGATGGCAAAGGTGGTGCTAATGCCCGTAGGGACGGTAGTTGAACCCCCCCGGTGGGCTTGGCTGGAGCAAATCGTAGCTCTCAATGCGAGCGGCACGTTCCTTCTCGATGACCGACAAAAATGGAGGTACCCACGCGGTGAACAATTGCAGCAGACCCACCGCAAGAGTCGCGGCCATGATCTTATTGCCCAGTCCGGAACCGTCCCATACGATCGCCATGCACCCTCGCTACTCGATGGACAGGCGAGTGCGAGCCTATTCGTTTCCTCCGATTGTGCAAGCAGATTCAAGGTTCAACTCCCGAAAGGCGCATAGGAGAATCGTCCCACCCGGGTCGGAGAGGCCAAGGCCTCGGTGTCCGTCGCCACCTCCTCGCTCCCGGCATCCTCGAGATCGTCATGGGCCACCTCGCCGCGGCGGGTCAGGCTGGTCCGAAAACGGCCTCGCAATTCGTGCGTTGACTGGGCCAGTTTGTCGGCGTAGCGGAAACGGCTCTCGTCGGCGGGATAGGCAATACGGACAGGTTCGTCGTCGTGGTGCCGGATTTCTTCCGGCCGGGGCTCGGGTGTGGCATCGGAACGTACAATGTTGGCCGATGGAAGGTGGGACGGCCTGGGAGTAGGCTCCACGGAAGCGACCTGGACGGTCGTGCCGGAAGTGCCGGCCATGGCGACGGCGATGCCGTTGGACGAATAGGTCCGTGCCCAACGGTTCACGTCACTGACAAAGCCCCGGGTGTAGTCGTGTGCGACATACCGTCCGCTGCGGGCTGGCAGGCCGCCACCGTTGTAGTGGGACAGAGCCAGGTTCCAGTCATGTCCATAAAGGTTGTAGAGGCGCTCCAGGTAGGAAACGCCGAGGCGGATGTTGAGTTTCGGATCCCACAGGGCGTCAGCCGGGACGCCGAACTCACCAAGAGCCGTCGATGGCATGACCTGCATCACCCCACGAGCCCCCTTGGGACTCTCCGCCCGGTCGTTGAAGTTGGACTCGGTTTTGGCCAGACCGAGAGCCAGGGAAACCGGTACGACCCCGTTCCTCGTCGCTTCCTCAGCCACCATACGCATGACCTCATTCTTGGTCGCGGCAACGGCATCGCCGCCGAATACCAGCACTCCGGCCATGGCCAGCGTCATCAGCCTGCTGGCTGGTCCTTCCCTGTGTCTGGCTCTCATCGGGTTCCCCTTCTGCTCTTCCGTCTTCCGTGATGCCGTCCGACCGAAGACCGGGCGACAGGAGCCATTGCTTCCAGTTCGGGTTATGGAAGGGCGAGGGACGAAAAAATCGGGCCGGCAAAGCCGGCCCAGAGTCTGATCGGTCAGGATGGATGTTATTGAGCATGCCGAAATGGCATCCCGAAGATGTAGCCGACGTTGCCGTTATCGGTGTTGAGCCGGTACCAGTTGCCGCCAACGTCTTCCACCCACGCTGTCAGGCTGTCGCCAGCGGCGAGGTGCCCAACCTCGTTGGCACCGGCGTTGGCGGATTGACGTACGATCAGGTCACGTTCCACGACATAGCGGACGAACACCGGCTCCGCTATCGAATACGGCTGGTGCGTGGAAGTGCAGGCCGACAGCCCGAAGAGCAAAATCCCGCAAACACATAATGCACGGTTCATCGCACCACCATTGTCAGACAAGATTGAAAACGGTTTCTAGTCGAAAGTCTGAAAGCCGGATGAACTCGGACGCAGCTCTGGCTGCGGTTGGTTGCCGCCTGTATCCGCATCGGTCCCGCCTAACTTTACTGATCGGGTACGGGTTAGTCGCTGCTCCAGCACCGGCGTTTGTCGTTTCACCCGTCCAGAAGCAGATGTCTCCGACTGTGAAGCGGTTGCGTTACGCATAACATTTTCTAGCGAAGGTTTTGTAGAACGCACTTCTGTCGCCAGGGCACGGAGGAACCCCCCCGCAAGAATGCCGCCTGATGCTGGGGCGGCGGACACCTCTCCCGGCCTTGCTGAAGCGGCCACAACAGTGCCCTGGTATTCAGTCAACAGACTTCTGATTGCTACACGCTCGGATGCGGTCATCTGTAACGGCAAAACGCCGCCGTCGGCCTGCCCAGGTGGACGGTTGACCGGCTCACCCTGGCTATTGCAGGCATCGATGAGGGACAGCATCAGGCGGGGATGCATGTCGGCGATGGCATCAACGATATTGGCGGAATCAAGGTCGCCATCAGGGAAGACCATGAAGGGCCACTTGGTATCCTTGGTCGCGTCGCCGATACCGTGCCCACTGTACAGAAACACGACAACATCATCACGCTTGACCTGCCGTTTCATCGTTGCCAACGCACCGACCAACTGCTTGCCGTTGAAATTCAGGTCCTTCACAACGATGCCGTTGAATTTAAGACCTGCTGCGGTAGCGAGCCTCTCAATTTCCCGATGAAAGCGATCAAGATCGCTCTGCACGCTAACACCAATGCCCTTGCCTGGATTACTAACTAGATCGATCGTATCACCCACAAGGAGGGCGTGCAGCGTTTGTGCCTGCACGGGGTTCGAGAGCAAAATCGACGCCACCAACAGACCCGCTGCCAATAGATTCCTCATCATCAGATTCCTCATCATCCCCATCTAGTCGCAAGCGGGCGGCCAACAAGGTGCGGTCGCTGGTCTCAGTAATTACTGGAAACGTCCAGTTGACATTTCCTCCGTTCGCTGTGCCGGGAGTCTGGTCTTTTCCACCAAGAAATCGGTTCCGTCGCGGGTCACCACATAGTCCCGGTCAGGAGCGAAACCCATGTCCATGAGTAAGATTTGCATCCACTTGGCCAATTTCCCTTCCGGTGCTTTGGTCGTGTAGCCATAATGAGAATCGCTAGTCGCACCCTGGGGTGCCGATGCGCGGACGAAGCCGGGGAATTCCTTTTCCATGACGTCAGTGATCTGCAACAATTCCCTTGTAGCAAAGTCCCTGAAGCGGAAGTTGTAGGAGGTGACGGGGCTGTTATCGACGCTATCACGGAACTTGCTTCTTCCGCCGCCGCCGCCACTGCTGCTGCTATTGACTTTACCACTGCGGCCGCCACCGCTACCGCTACCGCGGTCACCGCTGACTTGGCCGAGCCCGCTTCCTTGGGTCAGTTGTGCCAGTCGTTGCCGCAGGGACTCGCCGAGACCGGCAGCGATTGGCACAGCCTCGTTGCCAAGCTCTTCATCGCGGCAGGCGCGATCATCGAAACACTCGGAATTGATCTTGAACTCGACGGTTGGGTCCGTGCCGTGGGCCAAGAAACTGCCGGTAACCGGATCGAACACCCGGTTTTGGATCCTAACCACCCCCCTGGCCAACTGTTGGGTCAACGGCACCTTCGATGCGAAGATTGAATAGACTACGACGGCACGGATGTTCAGACTTTCGTCCTTTTTGGCGGCCAACCTTACAGCCTCAATGTAGCCTTGCAAATCTCCCTTCGAAACCCGCCCACCGCCAAGCGAGTGGATCTTCATCTTCATCGCGACCCACGACTCAAGCTTCATGTCGTAGCCCCATTGGGACAGCTTGTGTTCCAATTCGGTGCTGACGCGATTGTAAACATTGCGGTCACGTTTCGGAGTGGCGGGATCGGAATCATCCACGATCACCAGCACTTTGATATCCGCGCCGTGTGCCACTTGTGCCTGCGCCGGTGTGGCGGCACAGCCACCGACACCAAGGGCAGCCACAATACCGATTACGGCACCGATACCTGATCTAAGGAACATGACCGACCTCCCGCTCTTCGTTAAGCAACCGCCCTGCCTTTTCATCTCGATGCCGAGGGTGGGCAAGCCGTGAATAGCCGCGGAAACGTGTCGAAGCCATCCACACATCGCCCAACCCCTCCTCTTGTCGCTCGTCACAAACCCACCACCGCCATGATATCTCGACGCCACCCAGAGCGGTTTTCGACCGGATCGATCCGATCAGAAAACCG
>JBKACM010000091.1:0-9433 GCA_046269335.1 Alphaproteobacteria bacterium
ATGACTTTTCTTGAGAAAACAATTCGTGAGTCAATTTTTCCGATCGGCGGTATGATGCACCATCGACGGTGGTGGTGGAGTTCCGCATGGAAGAGGCTGTCGGCGTCGGCCTGATCCTGGTCGCGCTGTTCTTTGTCTTTACATCGCTCCTGTCCTGGCGGTGGGCGGCGGCGTTTCTTCTGCCGCTGTCGATCCTTGATCTTCATCTGTTCATTCCGGTCGAGATTCCTCTTGAACCGGGTGTCACGATCCACGGTGGCGACGTGTTCTTCGTCCCCCTGGCAGTGTCGACCCTGATACGACTTTTCAGCCTCCGCCGCCTCGGCGGCATGATGTGGTTGTGGCTGCTGCTGGCTGCCTACATGGCCCTTTCCTTCGTTCACGGCGTTTTCTCCTACGGCCTGTTTGCGGCGGCGGCATCCTATCGGGCCACCCTGTATCTCAGCGTCGGCGTTCTCTACTTTGCCACCTTCGACTATTCGCGTGACCGGGGCCGGGAAGTATTGAATCTGACGATAATGACCGGGCTGGTGCTTGTCCTTTGCGCGTTGGTCGCCTGGATGGTTCCCGACTGGCGTCCGGTGGACAATGCTTCTTTCGTGCTCGCTACCCATACCTACGAGCGCAACCGGGTCCTCCCCGCCCAGGCGGCCCTGTTCATCGCTCTGGCAGCCTTTGCCACCCTGCCGTTCTGGCTGAAAGCCTCTGGAGAACTGGCGCGTCGCCTTGCCACCCTGCCGCTGATGGCGACCGCCGTTTTCCTGTTCCATCGTTCGGTCTGGGTGACCCTTTCGGTGGGGATTCTGGCCATTGTCGCCACCTCCGGCCAGCGTGCCATCCGGGCTCTGCTGGTGATCCAGGGGGTGGTTCTGGTTATGATCCTGTTCTGGGTCCTTCTGGTTGCCCTGGATCTGGATGTGCTGTCGGATCCCATGCGTACCGCCGTGATCGAAGTCGCCGATACCAGTGCCAGCAGCCTGGACTGGAGAATTCAGGGGTGGCGCATCCTGGTGGAACGTGCCATCGCCGAGGGTCCGATGACGATCCTGTTCGGAGCCGGGTTCGGCATCGGTTTCGAGCGGACCATCGCCGGTTCCTACGTGGTGGCGTCTCCGCATAACTACTATGTCGAGTTGTTCCTGACCTCCGGGCTCGTGGGTTGTGCTCTCTTCCTTCTGGTCAATGTGGCCCTGATCCTGTCCATGCTGCGCCTGGTCCGATGGACCCGCCAACCGGAGCCGCAGGCTCTGGTCGCAATCCTGCTGGGGCTGCTGGTCTATGGGGTCAGTTACAGTCCCCAGTACGACGGCGCGATGCTGATGGGGCTGGCCCTGACCCTGAGTCCGAGGGCGCGGGTGTGGTACCCGCAACGGCGGGTCCAGGCACTGATCCCGTCATGAGACCGCGGGTCGTATCGGTCAGGGCAATCGGGTGAAAATAGGAATTAGGACGTTAAGTTGGGGTAAAATGGGAACAACTGGCGCACTGAGCGCCCGCGCACCCGTATGCGCGCAAGCCAAGGGCGCGTCCGCGCCCGCCCGGCGATTGAGGGACAAGAATAAACCAGGGCAATCGGGTTCGCCCGATTGCCCTGTCGTATCGGTTCTTCTGGCTTGTCATGATCGCAAAGCCCTGACCCTTGCCGCCCTGGAAGGGGTGATGGCGCAGCGGCTGCCGGCTTCCGTCATACTGGACATCCTGCTGGTCGATGACGGAAGCACCGATGGCACCGGGGAGGCGGTGGCCGGGCGTTTCCCACAGGTGCGTCGGCTTCGGGGGGACGGTACCCTGTTCTGGAACGGGGCCATGACCCTGGCCCAGCAAGCTGCCATGGGGGAGGAGATCGCCTTTCACCTGTGGCTCAACGACGACGTTGTTCTGTATCCGGATGCCCTGGAGCATCTTCTGGCCCTGCATGATGGCGAGGTGGCGGCGGGGCGTCGGGCCCCGATCATCGTCGGATCGATGGTCGACCCCGCGACCGGCCGGCCAAGCTATGGTGGTCATTTCCGCCGACCCGGGATCCATCCCTTCCGCTTCGGCCGGGTCTTCGCGGACGGGGAGGCCCCCATTGCCTGCGACACCTTCAACGGCAACTGCCTTCTGGTTCCGGCCTCGGTTTTTCGAATTCTGGGCCCCATCGATCCGATCTTTTCCGGTGGGCAGTCCCTGGGGGATACCGACTACGGTCTGAGGGCGGCAGAGGCAGGGATTCCCAGGCTGGTGGCTCCCCGGGCGGTGGGAACCTGTGCGCCCAATCTGACCTCCTACCCCTGGCGGGAGAAGGGCCGCTCCCTGGGCCAGCGCCTGCGCGCTCTGACGGGTCCCCTGGGGCCGGTTCGCCATCAGACCGTGGCCTTTTACCGTCGCCACGGCGGTTTCGGCTGGTGGTTGTGGTGGGGGATCCATGGGCTCCGCTGCCTGTTGGCCGCCCTGCGGCCACTTCCTCTCGTCTCCCGGCAGGGTTTGCCTCGTCTGGCCATGATCGAGCCGGTTCTGCCCTGGTATCGTCTGCCGTTGCTGACCCGGATGCTTGGGAACGGTCGGGTCGATGTTACCGTCTTTCATGGTACCGCCCATCCGGATGGGGAGCCCGACCGTGACCCGCCACCCGGGGTTGGGCACCGGCGCACCCGCAATATCTATTGGCCATGGGGGGGGGACCGGATTCTCTGGAGTCAGCATGTCTGGTCGGTGCTGTTCGGAAAGTACGACGTCGTGATGATGGCGGAGCACGTTTATACCGCCTCCAACTGGCTGATCTGGCTGTGGTCCCGTCTTCGCGGACGGCCCAGGATCCTTCTGACCGGACATTTCCGTCTGGATCGGGATCCCGACGGCTGGCTGGCTCCACTGCGCCGCGCCTGGGTACGGGGGGCCGATTATCTGGCACCCTACACCGGATCGGGGGCGGAGCATTGCCGGGCGGTGGGCATCGCCGACTGCCGCATGACGGTGCTGCGCAACACCCTGGACGTGGAGGAAATCCGGAAATGTGCCGCTGGCGCGCGCCCGTTGACGGACTCCGAAAGGCGGTCCCTGGTGGGGGAGGCGGGGGAGGCGGTCTTTCTGTTTATCGGTCGGCTCTATCCGGACAAGCGGGCTCCTCTGGCCGCCGAGGCCGTTGGAGCCTTGTCCCGTGGTGGCTATCCCGCGCGGTTGGTGGTGGTGGGGGAGGGGCACGACCGGGGGGGGCTGGAACACCTGGAGCGATCCGGCTGTCCGCTCCGTCTGCTGGGGGAGCGGCGGGACCCGGAAGACCTGGCACGCCTGTTCGCGCTGGCGCGGGCGGTGTTGATTCCCGATGCGGCGGGACTTGCGGTCGTGCATGCCTTTGCCCACGGCCGGCCGGTGATTCTGGGCCCTGGTTTTCACCACCGTGTCGAGGCCGAGTACGTGCGCCATGGCGAAAACGGTCTCATTGCCGAGGCCATGACGCCAGCGGCCCTGGCGGCGCAGATGCGACGGCTGCTGGAGGAGCCGGGTCTGGCGGAACGTCTGTGCCTGGGAGCGATCGCTACCGCCGACGGCCTGGGCATGGAAGGCTATGTGCGGCGGCTGGAAGCCCTGGTGGAGCGCGCGGCGCATGACTGACGGGAAACGCGAGGCGACCCTTACCACCTCCTGGGACGATGGCCACCCGCTTGATCTGCGCCTGGCCGAGCGTCTGGCCCGCCACGGGGTCGCCGCCACCTTCTACCTCCCCATCCGCAACCGGGAGGGACGCCCGGTCCTGAACACCGCCGAAGTCCGGGAACTGGCAGCGGCCGGTTTTGCTATCGGCAGCCATACCCATGACCATGTACGCCTGGAATCCCTGGACGAGGGAGCGATAATCCGGCAGATGGTGTGGGGCAGGGAAGTGTTGGAGGATCGGCTGGGACGAGCGGTGACCGGCTTTTGTCCTCCCGGTGGCCGGGCGGTGGCCAGGGTGCGGCGGGTGGCTCCAGGGCTCGGGTTTACCCATGTCCGGACGGTGGAGATGTTCCGCCTCGATCCCGGAACCGATCCCTTCGCGTGCCCGACCACCCTGCATTTCCACCCCCACGGCCCGTTGCCCCTGCTGCGCAACTGGGGCCGCCAGGGCCTGGGGAGGGAGCGGTTGCGCCTATGTCTGGGATGCCTTGGGCGTTCGTCCCTGGAAGCGCGTCTGGAGTGGCTGCTGGAAGAGGCCATCGGCCGGGGGGGCGTGCTTCATGTCTGGGGACATTCCTGGGAGATCGAGGAAACCGGTTCCTGGCCGCTCCTGGATCGTTTTCTGGCGCGGGCCACCGAACGGATTCCGGCCGCGCGTCGTCTGGACAATGCCACCGCGTTCGAGGCCGCCGCATGCGTCTCCTGATGATTCACGAGCGTTATCGCCAGCGTGGCGGCGAGGATCGCGCCTTCGATACCGAGACGGCCATGCTGGAGGCCCGGGGGTGTCAGGTCGAACGTCTGGTCGTCGACAACGCCGACATCGATGAACGACGGGGTGGGCTGGCTCTGGCCGTCAACGCCGCATGGTCGCAAAGCGGGCGGGAGAGGGTTCGCGAGGCGGTCCGGCGTTTTCGCCCGCATCTTGCCCATATCCACAACTGGTTCCCCCTGCTCTCTCCGTCCATCCACTCCGCGATCCGGGCCCAGGGGGTGCCAGTCGTGCAGACGCTGCACAATTTCCGGCTGCTGTGCCTGAATGGTCTGATGTTCCGGGAGGGGGGGCTCTGCGAGGATTGTCGGGAGGATCGCCTGAAGTGGCGCGGTGTCCTGCGACGTTGCTACCGGGAGGACACCAAGGCCAGCGCCGCCGTCGCCGCCATGATCCTGCTTCACCGGGGGCTGGGAACCTGGCGGCGACAGGTGGACCTGTTTCTGGCGTTTTCCGAGTTCTCGCGCCAGTATTTCATTGCCGGAGGGCTCCCGGCCGATCGCATCGCCATCAAACCCAATGCGGTTCCGGACCCGGGGTCCGATGCCGCATCCTGGCGGCGTCCGAGGTCTGGAGCCGTCTTCATCGGCCGTCTCAGTCCCGAGAAGGGAATTGCCGAGTTGCTCCGGGCCTGGCACGGCGTCGATCATCGTCTTACCGTCGTGGGGGAGGGGCCCCTTGCCGAACCCCTGCGGGCGATGGCACCGCCACAGGTGGAATTCACCGGCTGGTGCCGTCCCGAAGCGATTTCGGCCATCCTGTCGGAAGCGGCTCTGGTATGCGTACCGTCCCGGTGCCACGAGCAAGGGCCCCTGGTGGTGGCGGAGGCCGCGGCGCACGGGGTTCCGGTACTGGCGTCCGATCTGGGGGCGCTGAGACGTCTGGTCATTCCCGGTGAAACCGGGGTCCTGCTTCCGCCGCCGGAGCCGGGGAGGGATCCGCTCGTCTGGCGGAGCGAGGCTATCCGTCTGCTACGGTCTTTGGAGTTGCTGTCAACTCTGGGGGGCAGGGCAAGGGAAGTGTATCTGGAGCGCTATAGTCCCGATGCGGTGATGGATCAACTGCTGGCTTGCTATGCGCGGGCCGGAGGGGGCCAATTCCAGATACCCTTGCGTGGGGCTTGATCTGGGAAGGCAAGACCATACCGCCCGGCCGATGAACTGACCTTTGGTCAGTTCATGCCGAGACGGCGACGCTCAGGTGCCGCGCGGGCTTGATACCTCAGGCACCACCTCCTCCTCTTCCACCGGTTCGGTGGGCGCGGGGGTGGCAGACTCCGGCCCCTTCAGCACCATCAGTATGGCCCTTTGCAGCTTGTCCGGCGCGAACGGCTTGTAGAGGTAGCGGCTCACCCCGCATCCGGCCGCATCCACCACCGACTCCACGCTATCCCGGCCGGTCAGAAGGATGAACGGCAACCCGGGGTCCACCATCCGCACCTTCTTCAACAACTCCAGGCCACTGGCACCGGGCAGGTTCCAGTCGGAAATGATGGCTGTTATTTCCTCGCGGCGGGATTCAAACAGTGCGATCGCCGCGGCCCCATCGTCGCATTCCAGAACGTTGGTGATGCCGATGTCATCCAGCACCATCTTGACCAGACTGGCAACCTGAGGGTCGTCCTCGACCACCAGAACACAGTTGTCGGCGCTTACTTCGCCCATGGCCACCTCCAACGTCCCCGCATCATCCGATCGAAGGACAAACGCCCACCGCGAACGGCAAGCCATCATATCCCAAGATACTGGATCAAGAACCTTGATTGCCAGAGTAAACATCTGAATTCGACAACATTGGTCGAAGCAGTGGACGCAAGACTGCCATGCTGATAAAGTGTCGCGAAATAATGATGTTGTGGCGTACCGTGAAGCGGAGCGGGGCGTGGTGCGGAGTGGGGTGTGAGCCTTGAATGGTCTGCCAGGATAGCGGCTGCCTCCGGACTTGACCGGCTTCGGGTTCTCGTGGTCGAGAGTCATCCCGGGCGGCGGGAGCGCATCGTCCGGACCGCCGGGCAGGTGGGTTTCCGCAAGATCGCGCAGGCGACCGACGGCCCCAGGGCGTTGGCGCAACTGGGTCTGCTCCAGCCGGAGATCGTGCTCTACTCCACGGCCGTTGCTCCGCTCGATTTCATCGAGTTCACCCAACTGGTTCGCGACAGCAGGGAAATGTCCTTCCGCTTTGCCGTGGTTCTGGCCGTCGGCGAGGCAAGTCATGCCCAGAGACAGGGTGCCATCCATTCCGGAATTCATGGTTTCGTTCCCCGCGAGACTATCGCCGCCCTGGTGAGCGCCGTTCATGACACGGTCGTCAACGTTCGCCATTTCGTCTCCGTGGAGACGTACTTCGGGCCGGATCGACGACGCCGTACCCACGTCCGTCCACCGGTGGAACGTCGCCAGACACAAAGCCCCCTGCTGCCCCCCCCTTATCTGCAAGGCTTCCGAAAGATCGCGGCAAAGCTTCCCCCTCTGGAGGCACCTTTGCCGGATGAGACCCTGCCGGCACCTTCTGACGTCATCAAGTCGGTTGCGCGGCCCTCCGCGACTTCGGCGGTGACCGTCGGTCCAAGCCGAAAGGAGCTGCCGTCCCACGTGCGCCCCCTTTCCAATCCGAACCTGGTCCCCACTGGAACAGAACCGAAGCGCGAGCCACGCCCTTCCGGGAATGAGACGAAGGTGCCCTCTGCTGCCCCATCCCCTTCTCCCACTCTTCCGTCTCCAGTGCGTACGAAAGCGCGAGCCCCTGAGAGAAGTACTCCTGTCGCCCGCGGGCCGGAACGCGAGGAGACCCCTTCCCCCAAAACCGTTCCGGAAGCCTTTCGGAGCCGGTTGCCGACCCGAGCCCAGGCCGTGATTCCAGCGGCTCCGGCAGCGGTGGTCCCCTCCCTTCCCCCGACGGCAATGGCGGGTTCTTCCGGTGGGTCGCCGTCATCCTTGACCGGCAGCCCTCAGGCGATGACCCAGGAACAATTGCTGGCGGCGCTTGGGGAAAAGGTGCCGATGAAAAGCACCGAGGTGGCGAAGGACGAAGCTCCCCTTCCACCCCCGCCTACGCGGCAGCGGAAGAGGGCGACCGCCCGGCCCCCCGGCCCCCCTGAACAAACGGTTCCCGCCTTGTCGGACAGTGACATGCTGACGGCGCTACGCGCCTGGACCGACCGGAAACGCGGCGGTTGAACCAGAAACGTGGCGGTTGATCCGAAGAAGCGGGCAAACCTTACGATGCGACCGGTCTGCGCCGTTCCTGTCCTTTGAACGGACCGACGGCCGGCCTCCGTCGGTTTGGGCCGAAGAAGCTTTTCGTCCTCACGAACGGGCGCGGAGCCAGCAGAACCCTGGCCACATGCGTCAGCAGGGTCTTCGGGGCCAGTGGCTTGAGGACAACCGCGTTGACCCCGGCGTCGATGGTCCGGCGGATCGTGACGACGTCGCTGCACCCCGTCACGGCGACGATCGGCAGAAACGGGTCGATACTGGCCGGATCGCGACGGACCGCCAGAGTAAAACCGATCCCGTCCATGCCTTCCATCAGGATGTCCAGCAGGGTCACATCGACAGGACGCTGTTTGAGTAGCTCCAGAGCCCCCTCGCCATTGAAAGCCGTCCGGATGTCCCGCGAGCCGGCGCTACGAAGAATCGTCGTAATCAGGGCAACCATGTAGCGGTTGTCCTCGACGACCAGAATCGACAACTGCCTCCAGTCTACACCGGCCACTGCCAATCCTCGTTCATGGCATCCCGTTCGATCTCGTCCATATCGCCTACGATCGAATCATCCTCGGTGCCCAGTTTGTCCAGGTTGGCGAGCACATACGGCTTGATCTTCACATCCTCGCCCTGGATGTGGGTCACGAGCCAGTCCGCCAGGAAACTCGCCAGTCCCTGCATGTCGACGTCACCAGGACTGACCTGATAGTCCCGGCTGACGGCCACCACGCGATCACGAAGCTGCCGGTGTAACTCCCGGTGCGGCTCCAGCAGCGGAAAGCCGCACAAACCCATGATCCGCTCCTCCCGGTCGAAGTGGTAATGGGTATAGGACACCAGCGTATTGAGGACGCTGCCGACGACCACGGCCTCCTCTTTCTCCGAGTGGGCACTCCCAAGATCCGCCATCAACTGGAAAAGGAGCTGGTGGTCCGCATCGACCTGCGCCACCCCAACACGGAGACCGTCGTTCCAGGAATTCGCCATTACCTCACCACCCGGACAGGGTTGAGTCGTCCGCGACGAACGCGGAGCCGTTACAGCCGAAGACCCAACTGGTAGACCCCTGGCAGCTTGACGGCCTTGTTCATGGCAACCGCCGCAAGCCCAACCAGCGAGAACGCAGGAACGACGTACATGGCGACGTTGAAGGCCAGGGGACCGACCCCCGGAATTCCCAGGCACAGGATGGCCAGCATCGCCACCAGCCACAACACCAGTCCCTGTTTGGCGTGGAACTCGACGAACTCGTCATCCCGGTTGTTCAGCAGCGGAATGAAGCAGAGAATCCCGAGATAGCTCATCGCCACGTACCAACGCGAGGGGCCCCTATCGCCACCACCAAAAGCAAACCATGCCATTTCAAACCTCTACCGGATTTTCCGAACTATCGCCCGCGCCACGGCGCTTGCGCGCATAGGCATAAACAGCCCCGGCGGCAGCGGTCCCAAGCACGAGGGGCCCCACGAGCCCAAGGCCCAGACCCAGCCCAAACCCGAGACTCTTGCCCCCTAGCGCGGCCCCGCCCACCGTTGCCGCCGACTTGGCGGCAACCGGAAACGCGGCTGCAACACCGTGCGCGGCCCCCGCGCTTGCCGGCAATTTGGCGACAGCGGCAGCTTTGGCTGCCGCCACGGCCCCGCCCGCGCCCCCCGCCACGGCGGAGGTCTTGGCGACCGCTCCCAGACCGGCCACCGGCTGCAACACCAGGTACTTGCTGACCGTCCCCTCGACGACGGGACCCTGGACCACGGAGAAGGTCTTGCCCGCCAGCGCGGTTCCCTGGGCCGCGAGACCCTGCGCCTTCATCGTCACCAGC
>JBKACM010000092.1:0-9426 GCA_046269335.1 Alphaproteobacteria bacterium
TTAGGGATCTCCACCGCTCTTGTTTTTCTCCCTCCTCTGCCTTGCCCCGGTCCTTCTCGACCGGGGCTTTTTTTGCCATGTCGAAACGATGGAGCAGCCGTGAGATAATAACCCGGCAAATCTTGCCTAGCGTTAACGCCTTTTTCACCATGGAAGCGCGATCGTTCCGTATGAGTGCGAGCGCGTGAGCGCATCGTCGCCCACGATTGACCAGGTGATTGGCCGTGAATACCTTTCTTCAGATGTTGCGCACCCTCGGCCCCGGTCGCCTGGCGGCGCTGGCTGGCGTGGGTATCGGTGTTCTTGGGTTCATCATCTTTCTGATGTCCCGGGTGGCGGCACCCCAGATGGAACTGTTGTACGGCAATCTGGAACCGGCCGATTCCAAGCGGATCATCACCCAGCTTGATCAGCAGAAAATTCCGTTCGAATTGCGCAAGGACGGCTCGGAAATTCTCGTCCCCTCCGACATGACCCTGAAACTGCGGGTACAGATGGCCGAAACCGCCATGTCCGGCGGAGCCAGCCTCGGCTACGAGCTGTTCGACAATCAGAGCGCCCTGGGCACCACCAGCTTCATGCAGAATGTGAACATGGTGCGGGCGCTGGAAGGGGAGTTGGCGCGCACCATCGGTGCCATCGACAACATCAGGCAGGCCCGTGTCCACCTGGTGTTGCCGCACCGCGAGATGTTCAGCCGCGAGGTGCAGAAGCCGTCCGCATCGGTGATCCTCCGCATGCGCAGTGGCAAGCTTACAAAACAGCAGGTCATGGCGATCCAGAATCTGGTGGCGGCGGCGGTGCCCAAGCTGGAGCCCACCAGTGTTTCCATCGTGGACGACAAGGGAACGCTGCTGGCGCGCGCCTTCGGCAACAGCCAGGAGTTCATGGCCGCCACTGCCGACGAGGCCAAGCGCGAAACGGAACAGCGTCTGACCCAGTCGGTGGAGGAACTTCTGACCCGCGCCCTGGGTCCAGGCAAGATCCGGGTCGAGGTCGTGGCCGAGATGGATTTCGATCGCGTCGTCATCAACACCGAGAAATATGATCCGGACGGCCAGGTGGTGCGCTCCACCGTCACCGTCAGCGACAAGTCGCAAAGCCAGGAAAAAGAGCCCGACCCGGTCACCGTGGCACAGAACCTGCCCGACGCCGGGCTCAACTCCGGCGGGTCCCGCGCAAGTACCAACCAGGCGCGGACCGAGGAGACGGTCAACTACGAAATCACCAAGAAGATAACCAACCAGGTCCGGGAGTCGGGCATCCTGAAGCGTCTGTCGGTGGCCGTGGTGGTGGACGGCGAGTATACCGATCCCAAGGATCAGAAGAGCTACAAGCCGCGCGCCGAGGCCGAAATGGAGCAGATCAACGCCCTGGTCAAATCGGCGGTGGGCTATGACGCCAACCGCGGTGATCAGGTCGAGGTGCGCAACATGCGCTTCGCCAACGTGGACGACATGCTGGGTACGGCTCCGGAAACCATCTTCCTGGGCTTCACCAAGCCCGAAATCATGAAGATGGCGGAGGGCCTGGGCGTCGCCCTGGTCGCCATTCTGGTCATCCTGCTGGTGGTCCGGCCGCTGGTCACCCGGGCGTTCGAGGCTCTGCCCGCCCAGGCCGAGGCCCAGCGGCGTCTGCTGGCGGAGCAGGCGGCCCTGGCGGCGGGTCCCGGTCTGAAGGCCCTGGCACCCACCGCCGAGCCACCGCCGGAGTTCGAGGGTGACGAACTGATCGATATCGACAAGGTGGAGGGTCGTGTCCGGGCCTCCTCGCTGAAGAAGATCGGCGAGATCGTCGAGAAGCATCCGGAAGAAGCCTTGAGTATTGTCCGCAATTGGTTGTACCAGGAAGGTGCGTGAGGCCAAAATGATGTGGCGTGAACGGCTTCGCAGGTGCAACATCGTAGCCCTGGGGCCGGTGTCCGTGGGACGCCTGCCCACCGGCGGGGATGCGCTTCCCGCCGGGTTCCCTTCAAACCATCCTGCATAAGGAGAGGCAGCCGTGGGAAGGATGAAGGAAGACTATCGCAGCCTGAGTGGCCCCGAAAAGGCGGGCATCCTCATGCTGTCCCTGGGGGACGAATACTCCTCGAAGCTGCTGGCCATGATGGACGACGAGGAGATCAAGGAACTCTCCCAGATCATGGCCAACCTCGGCACCATCAGTTCCAATATCGTCGAACGCCTGTTCGTGGAGTTTGCCGACCAGATTTCCTCCACCGGCTCGCTGGTAGGCTCCTACGAGAGCACCGAGCGCATGCTGACCAAGACCCTGCCCAAGGAGCGGGTCGATTCCATCATGGAGGAAATCCGCGGCCCCGCCGGCCGCACCATGTGGGACAAGCTCGGCAACGTCAACGAGCAGGTGCTGGCCAACTATCTCAAGAACGAATACCCGCAGACGGTGGCGGTGGTGCTGTCCAAGATCAAGCCCGACCACGGAGCCCGCGTGCTGGCTCTGTTGCCGGAAAACTTCGCCATGGAAGTCATTATGCGTATGCTGCGCATGGAATCGGTGCAGAAGGAGGTCCTGGACGGCGTGGAAAAGACCCTGCGAACCGAGTTCATGAGCAACCTGGCCCGTACCCAGCGCCGGGATGCCCACGAAATGATGGCCGATATCTTCAACAACCTGGACCGCAACACCGAAAGCCGTTTCATGTCGGCCCTGGAGGAACGCAACCGGGAGTCGGCAGAGCGGATCAAGGCCCTCATGTTCACCTTCGAGGATCTGGTGCGCATCGACACCCAGGGCATCCAGACCCTGCTGCGGCATGTGGAGAAGGACAAGCTCGGGCTTGGCCTCAAGGGTGCTTCCGACACGGTCAAGGATCTGTTCTTCAAGAACATGTCCGAGCGCGCCGGCAAGATGCTGAAGGAAGACATGGAGGCCCTGGGACCGGTCCGCCTGCGCGAGGTGGACGAAGCCCAGAGCGCCATCGTCGCCCTGGCCAAGGAGCTGGCCAACTCGAACCAGATCGTCATCTCCGAGGGCCGCGACGAGGACGAGTTCGTCTACTGACGTCTCGCATCAACAGGGAAACGGGTACGCAGGATTTCATGGCCACCGTCCGCAAATTCATGTTCGAACAGAGTTTCGACGAGTTCGACGACCTGTCTCCCGCCCAGCAGGCCAAAGTGGCCGCGGAGGCGGAGGCGAAGGTGGTGGCCGCAATGGAACCGGAAGTCTTCGTGCCGCCTCCCCCGACCTACAGCGAGGCGGAACTGGCCCAGGCGCGGGAAGAAAGCTTTGCCACCGGCCGGGCCGAAGGCCTGCGGGAAGCGTCGGAGACCATCGAGCAGTTGACGGCTTCCGCTCTTCTGTCCATCGCCGGCTCGCTGACAGGCCTCGGCAATCAGCAGGCGAAATTCAACGACGAAACCGCGCGGAATGCCGTCGCCCTGGCGTTATCGGTCGTGCGCAAGATTCTGCCTGACCTGGCCCGGCGTCATGCTTTCGACGAAATCGCGACCCTGGTCAACAAGTGCCTGCCGGAAGTCCTGGAACAGCCCCGTCTGATCGTCCGTGTCACGGAAAGCGCGGTGGTGCCGTTACGGGAGCGGCTGGGGGCCCTTGCGGACACGCATGGTTTTTCCGGACGTCTTCTGGTCAATCCCGACGAAGCCCTGAATCACGGCGACTGCTACATCGAGTGGGGCGAGGGGGGGGGCCAATCGGGATGCGGCCAAGCTTTGGCACAGCATCGGGGAGATCGTGACCCGGAATGCGGAGTTGCCACCACCACCACCTTTGCCGACCGCGCAGAGTTCGGAACCGGCACCGGGACCGAAGAAACCGCCCGGACCGACTCAGGCCGTGAAGAAAGCCACCGCTCCCGCCGGGCGGTCCCCGGCGGGTTTGCGATAATCGTGCCGGACCATCTCTTGGGGAAGAACGATGGCTGACGAACAGAATCTCGACCTGGAAGAACTTCAGGGCAGCGGCAGAGCCCAGTCCAAGACGCAGGAAGTCGATACGTTCGCCAATACCCCGGATATTCCCGATCGTCCCCGATCCGGAGCCGATCTGGAAGCGGTCTACGACATTCCGGTGCAGGTATCAGCGGTGCTGGGCAAATCGACCATGCAGGTCAACCAGCTCCTGAAGCTCGGTCGTGGCGCGGTGGTGGAGTTGGACCGCAAGGTGGGCGAAGCCATCGACATCTACGTCAACAATCGTCTGGTCGCACGCGGCGAAGTGGTGGTGGTGGAGGACCGCCTGGGCATAACGATGACGGAAATCATCAAGAGTGAACGGAGTTGATGACCATGCCCCTCGACGGTCTCAGAGGAGGAAGACGGGATGGCGTGCGGCGCACGCCGACGACTATCCGCTCCGTCGACTCCGCGACCGTCATCGGTCTGGGGGGGGGGCTCGTGTTTCTGGTAGCGGCCATCCTTCTTGGAGGCTCGTTGCGGGCCTTTTTCGATCCCGCGGCGGTCCTGATCGTCGTGGGTGGTACCGCTGCCGTCACCACCGCCTCGTTTTCCCTGGACGAAGTTGCGCGTTCGACCAGGGTCGTCTCCCGTGCCGTGGTACGTTCCGGCCCCAATCTGTCGGAAGTAGCGGCACATGTGATGCAGATTGCCGATTTTGCCCGTCGCAACGGTCTTCTTGGCCTTCAGGGTGCCCCCCTGGATATCCTGCGGGGCGAGCCGTTTTTGCACCAGGGCCTGTCGATGATCGTGGACGGGTCTCCCGATGACGAAGTGGAGGTGATCCTTCAGCGGGAAATACAGGCCACCAGCCAGCGTCATGCCAAGGCCGTCGGCGTCCTGCGGCGGGCGGCGGAGGTTTCTCCGGCCATGGGGCTGATCGGGACCTTGATCGGTCTGGTGCAGATGCTGAGCAATCTGGAAAATCCGTCCACCATCGGCCCCAGCATGGCGGTGGCTCTGATGACCACTTTTTACGGGGCGGTGCTGGCCAACATGATCCTGATACCCCTTGCCTCCAAACTGGAACGCAATTCCCAGGAAGAAAGTGTTGTTTCACAACTCTACCTCCTGGGGGTCGTGTCCATCGGGCGACAGGAGAACCCGCGTCGCCTGGAAATGCTGTTGAACAGTGTTCTTCCACCACAGCATCGCGTGAAATATTTCGATTGACCAAGAATGGTCTGAACTGACGGGAGCGAGACAATGCGTTTGCTGATTATCGGTTCCCTTGACGGACAGATCGGTGCCGCCAGCCGTATCGCCATGGATCGCGGTGCCAAGGTTCTCCACGCCGGGAGTATCGAGGCCGGGCTGGACGTGCTTCGTTCGGGCCAGGGTGCCGATATCGTCATGATCGATGTGGGAATGGACATCAAGGCTCTGATCGGGAGTCTTGAGTCGGAACGCATCGTCGTACCGGTCGTCGCCTGCGGTACCGCTACCGATTCCCAGTTGGCGCTGAAGGCTATTCGTGCCGGGGCTCGCGAATACGTCCCGTTGCCCCCGGACCCGGAATTGATCGCCGCGGTACTGTCCGCCGCCACCGCCGAATCCCATACCTTGATCTTCCGCGATCCCGCGATGGCCAAGGTCGTCAAGATCGCCGAGCAGGTGGCTCCCAGCGACGCCAGCATTCTGATCACCGGCGAGTCCGGAACCGGCAAGGAAGTGATCGCCCGCCATATCCACCGCCGCAGCAGGCGTGCCGAGAAGCGTTTCGTTGCCGTCAACTGCGCCGCGATTCCTGAAAACCTGCTGGAGTCGGAGCTGTTCGGTCACGAGAAGGGTGCCTTTACCGGCGCCGTCACCCGTCGCATCGGCAAGTTCGAGGAGGCGGCCGGCGGCACCCTCCTCCTGGATGAAGTCAGCGAGATGGACATCCGGTTGCAGGCCAAGCTGCTGCGCGCCGTCCAGGAACGGGAAATCGACCGGGTGGGTGGAACCCAGCCGGTCAAGGTGGATGTGCGGCTTCTGGCCACCTCCAATCGCAACCTGGAGGAGGAAGTCCGCAAGCGGACTTTCCGCGAAGACCTCTATTTCCGTCTCAACGTGGTCAATATCGCGCTCCCGCCGTTACGGGAACGACCCCTGGACATCGACGCCCTGGTGGATCATTTCGTCAAGGCCTATGCCGCCAGCAACGGCATGCCCTTCCGCCCGGTCTCGGCCGAGGCTCGCGCCAAACTTCGCCAGCATGTCTGGCGGGGCAACGTGCGCGAGTTGGAAAATACGGTTCACCGCGCGGTGTTGCTGGCCACTGGCACCGAAATCGACACCGATTCCATTCTGCTTTCGGGAGATGGCACCTCACCGCAATCTTCCGGCCTTGGCCCCAGCGGCCCGGCGGCCCTGATCGGTCATCTGGTCGGGCACACGGTAGCCGAGGTGGAACGGGACCTGATCATCGACACGCTGAAGCACTGCCTCGGCAATCGGACTCATGCCGCCAACATTCTCGGCATCTCCATCCGCACGCTGCGCAACAAGCTGAAACTGTACACCGACGAAGGGCACACCGTGCCCCCTCCGGGCGAGGGTGATCGCGCCACCGCATGAACCAACTGTAGGACATCATGGCCAAGGAACCCGGTGGACAGCTCCAGGTCGCCGAACACGCCCCCGGGACGGCCCAGGGAGGGGAAGGCGGGGCTGTGCCCGCGACCGCCGCCATGCCGGGATTTTCCGATTTCTTCGCGCAAGTCTCCAGCGCCGCCAGACGGGGCGACATAACCCTGGCCCTGATCCTGGTGGCGATTCTGGTCGCCCTGGTGCTGCCGCTGCCGCCCTGGCTTCTGGATATCATGCTTGCGCTGTCGCTGACGTTCTCCGTGCTGGTGCTGATGACCGGCATCTTCATCACCAAGGCGGTGGAGTTCAACGCCTTCCCCATGGTGCTTCTGTTGTCGACCATGCTGCGGCTGTCGCTGAACATGGCATCGACCCGTCTGATCCTGTCCCATGGGCACGAAGGTCCCGCTTCGGCCGGGAAGGTTATCGAAGCCTTTGCGGGCTTCATCATGGGTGGCAATTTCGTCATTGGCGTAATCGTGTTCGCCATTCTGGTGATCGTCAATTTCGTGGTCATCACCAAGGGCTCGACCCGCATTGCCGAAGTCTCGGCCCGTTTCACCCTGGACGCCCTGCCCGGAAAACAGATGTCGATCGACGCCGATCTTTCGGCCGGAGCCATCACCGAAGCCGAGGCACGCAAACGTCGGACCGAGTTGCAGAAGGAATCGGATTTCTTCGGCGCCATGGATGGTGCGTCCAAGTTCGTGCGCGGAGACGCGATCGCGGGCCTGCTGATCACCTTCATCAACATCATTGGCGGCATGATCATCGGCATGGCCCAGCAGGGTCTGACCTTCTCCGCCGCCGCCGAATCCTATACCCGGCTGACCGTCGGCGACGGTCTGGTGACACAGATCCCCGCCTTGATCGTTTCCATTGCTTCCGGTCTGATGGTCTCCAAGGGTGGCCTGACCGAGACCGCCGACAAGGCCTTGTTCGGACAGCTCAGCCACTATCCCAAGGCGCTGGGCATGAGTTCGGTGGTCATCGGAATCCTGGGTATCCTTCCCCATGTTCCGGCCCTGCCGTTCATGCTGTTGTCGCTCCTGTCCGGTGCTGCTGCCTATGCCCTGGACAAGAGCCAACGTGAAATCCTGATCCGCGCGACGGCGGAGCAGGCGGCAGCGGCCAGCCTGGCGGCTCCGGTGGCCGAGGAGCCCATCTCCACCGCACTGCGGATCGATCTTTTGCGGCTGGAACTGGGCTATGGCCTCCTGTCGCTGATCAACAACCCGAAAGGCCAGCGCCTGACCGACCAGATCAAGGCTTTGCGCCGGGCCCTGGCTTCCGAGATCGGCTTCGTGATGCCCTCGGTGCGTATTCAGGACAATATGCAGCTTGCGGCCAACACCTACGTTATCTTCGTCAAGGAGGTGGAGGCCGGCCGGGGGGATCTTCGCGCCAACATGCTTCTGGTCATGGACCCGCGCGGCGAGGAAATCACCATTCCCGGCGAGAAGACCCGCGAGCCGACCTTTGGCCTGCCGGCCCAGTGGATCGATCTTGCCAATCGCGAGGAAGCCCTGTTCCGCGGCTATACCGTCGTGGACCCCCCCACCGTGATCACCACCCACATCACCGAGGTGGTACGCGAGAACATGTCGGAAATGCTGTCGTTCGTGGAAACTCAGAAGCTTCTGGACGAGTTGGACAAGGAACACCAGAAGCTTATCGCCGATCTGATTCCGACCCATATTACCGTCGGCGGCGTGCAGCGGGTTCTGCAAAATCTGCTCCAGGAGCGAGTATCCATCCGGGACCTGCCGACGATTCTGGAGGGAATTTCAGAAGCCACCGGTCATACCCGCAGTGTCATGCTGATCACCGAACACGTTCGTGCCAGACTGGCCCGTCAGCTTTCGGATGCCTATACCGGGGAAGGCGGCTTCGTGCCCCTCATCACCCTGTCGCCGGAATGGGAACAGGCCTTTGCCGAGGCTCTGGTCGGTCAGGGAGAGGAGAAGCAGCTCACCATGGCTCCCTCCCAGCTTCAGGACCTGATCACCAAGGTCCGCCAGACTTTTGAACGTCATGCCATGCAGGGGGTGACCCCGGTGCTTCTGACCAGCCCGGGAATTCGCCCCTATGTACGGTCAATCATCGAAAGATTCCGCCCCATAACCGTCGTGATGTCGCAAAACGAAATCCACCCCAAGGCAAAAATCAAGACCATGGGACAGATATAGTGCATCGACCCAAACGGAGGCGACAGCCGAGTTTGGATAAGTTGATGCAAAATCAAAGAGCTAGTGCACTGACACATGAACGAAATGAATGTGTCAGTGCATAGGGGGTGATCGGGGTGATCCGATTATCCCGTCAGATACGGGTTTTTCCGGCCTTTTGAATCGTTGGGATCATGCGCCTTAAGTGCTACACCGCCGACAGCATGGCCGAGGCCATGCAGATGATACGAGACGAGCTTGGAGATGATGCCATCATCATTTCCACGCAACGTGGCTCGGGCGGGAAGGGCGTGCGCATCACCGCCGCCCTGGAAATGCCGATCCAGGAGGATGACGATGTCATTCAGGAAGTCATTACCGGTCAGATTCCGTCAAGAACCCTGGACGCGGTGCGGGAAGCCCTGGTGTTCCATGGGGCTCCGGCCGTCCTGATCGAAAAACTGCTGGCCGCCGCAAGACCCCTGGATGGACACCGGCCGGTGGATGCCGTCGCCGCCGCCCTGGACGCCGCGTTCAACTTCGCCCCGCTACCGGAGCGGACCTCGCCCCGCCCGTTTCTGTTGATGGGGCCTCCCGGTGCCGGCAAGACCGTCACCGTCGCCAAACTGGCAGCCCGGTCCCGTCTGAAGGGACGGTCGGTGTCGGTGATTTCCGCCGATACCGTCCGGGCCGGCGCGGTGGAACAGCTTGCCGCGTTTACCCGTATTCTGGACGTGGAACTGATCCGCACC
>JBKACM010000093.1:0-9422 GCA_046269335.1 Alphaproteobacteria bacterium
ATGTGAGTATTTTTCAGTCATTTGAGTTCCACCATTTCGTCTGCAATTTTATAAAGAATATTTGGATACCCATTCATATTATCTGAAAATGTTCTCAGAGAAGTAGCAAGTGCTTTCTTCATATCGTCTGTAGGTTCTTGAGTTAGTTCTCCACAGAATGCTTCCCACATCTTTTGTACTCTTTCAGTCATAAGAAATACCGTCCTTTTCTTTAATAATTTGCTTCAAAGTCTTTTCGCTGATGATATTATTTTCCAACTCATATGGTGTTGCCAATTTCAAATAAAGATAATACATATCTTCATTCATATTTGAAGGATTCCAACCATTATAAGATATCGGTTTATTGTTTAATTTTTTCCAAAAATTTGAAATAGAGCGATATAAGTGTCTTCTAATAAGAAATGTAGAGATTGCAATTTTCTTACTAAAAGACATTGGAGGAAGATTAATTTTTCTATTGAATCTAACCTGCTTATGAAATATATGAATTAAATTTAATTCTTCAGTCATTCTTCAACCTCAACAAATTCATTATTAAAATTTCTTCAAGAAGGTCAATTAAAAAATTCATAAGTCATATCAATATGTCCCTCGTTAATAGCAATCCAAAAGTTTTGAACCCCATCACCGCGACTCCATATGGACTTATCACAATAAGTGCTATAAATCCCCAATTTATTATAGGGAACTTTATTTTTTAAATCCTCGTTAGTGAGAGTAGTCATACGAAAATACCAACTTCTAAATGCAACACCAAGTCTTTTCCAGTAAAATGGTTGGTAAGACAGACCGTATAAAAAATCTTCAATCATTCTTCAACCTCATCAAATTCATTATTAAAATTGTTAAGATATTCCCAGAACCACCATCCATTTATGGATGTAGATTTTTTATCATCCCACCAACCACCGTGAACTGGAAAATCATAAAGATGGCTCGCATCTTTGGTTCTTGGGTTGTTTTTCATTCGCTGTTATTTCCCTTTCTTGGGGTATCTGGGCCGTTACGGATTCTTATCGATTCCGACCGCGAGATTCAATCTCTTGCAGAACCCGTCGCGCGGCACCGGCAGGACTGGGGTCTCCGGTAATGGGTCGTCCGACCACCAGGATGTCCGCTCCCTCGGCCATGGCTTCGGCCGGGGTCAGTACTCGCTTCTGATCATTGGAGGCGGCCCAGTCCGGACGCACCCCCGGCACCACCAGTTTGAAATCCGGCCCGCACTGATCCCGAAGCATGCGCGCCTCCATGGGCGAGCACACCACGCCATCCATGCCACATTTCTGGCTCAACTCGGCAAGCCGCCGGACCTGGTCGGTGACGCTGCCGGAAATCCCGACCTCGCTGACGGCCTCCTGGTCAAGGCTGGTCAGAACCGTGACCGCGACCATCAGCGGCCGCGGAACCCCCTGCTTCAGGGCTCCGTCGCGAGCGGCGGTAACGGCGGCCCGCATCATCTCCCGCCCTCCCAGGGCATGGACGTTGAGCATGTAGGGGGCCTTGGGCACCAGGGCGGTGACGGCGGCGGCAACGGTGGTCGGGATGTCGATGAACTTGAAATCCAGGAACAGGGGCATGCCGCCACTGGCTTTCCGGACAGCATCAATGGCCTTCAGTCCGCTGCCATAGACGAACTCCAGGCCAAGCTTCAGCCCCCCCACCACGCCGGACAGCTCGGACGCAAGCCCGGTGGCCCGAGAAAGATCCGCCGTATCGACGGCACAAAAGACCGGATTTGAAGGAACCATCAGATTTTACAGACTGCTCCCGGTTTCCATCAGAGCTGTTTCGATACTGGAACCATACCGCCCGGCAGATGAACCGACCCTTCGGGTCCGTTCATGCCGAGACGGTGACATATCAATTCATCAGCTTCCTGGATCACCCGCTGACAAGCGTGATGATGATCCCGGTTCCGCCGCAATTTTCACAAGGCTCGCCGTTCTTCCTGCCCTCCGCCCGGCATTCCGGGCACAGATTCTCTCCGGTGCCAAAGGTTCCGGCCGGAGCTTCGTCACCCGGGTTCATGTCGTAGTTTCGGCTCATGGACAGACTCCCCCACCGTCGGAAATCACGCGCCCGCTTTGATGTGCTCCCGAAGCCTGGGCATCATCTCGACCAGATTGCAGGGCCGGTGCCGGCTGTCAAGCTGCCATTTGAGAATACCGTCCCAGCCGTCTCGACAGGCGTTGGTGGAGCCGGGCAGGGCGAAAAGATAGGTTCCGTTGGCTACGCCTCCAACCGCCCGTGACTGGATGGTGGAGGTGCCGATCTTCTCGAAACTCTGCCAGCGGAACAGCTCGCCAAAGCCGGGAATCTCCTTCTCCACCACCATGGCGAAGGCCTCCGGCGTGACGTCGCGACCGGTCAACCCGGTCCCCCCGGTGCTGATCACCACTTCCACCCCCGGGTCATCGATCCAGAGACGAAGCTGGGCGGCGATCTTGTCCTTGTCATCAACAACGATGACGCGACCGGCCAGGTTATGCCCCGCCCCGGTCAGCCGGTCCACGAGAAGCTGGCCCGAGGTATCCTCGGCCAGCGTCCTCGTATCCGACACGGTCATTACGGCAATGTTGACGGGATGAAACGGCCGGTCCTGTTCAATGTGGGACATTTTCCGCCACTTTCCGGGTGTGATCGTCAAGCTGAACGTACAGCGGCCAGTCGCCGGCGGCAAGTGCGTCCAACTCCGGCATCGGCTGATTCAGCCGCATCCGGTACATCCAGAAATTCATCATCACCCGCTCCACGAAGATCCGGGTGTTGCTGGAAGGCATGGCCTCCAGAAACAGCAACGGATCATCGCGGTGGTCCACACGCGCCACCCACTTCTGCACCGCGCCCGGACCAACATTGTAGGCCGCGATCATCATCATCAGGTTGCCGTTGATGGTATCATCCTCCAACAGCCGTTCGAGATAACGCTGACCCAGCATGAGATTCACCGCCGGCTGGTAAAGATCCTTCGCCCCAGCGCGCCGCGTGCCGCGGGAGAGCGCCGAGGCGGTCGCCGGCATGAGCTGCATCAGGCCTCTGGCACCGGAGGGGCTGCGGGCCCCGGGGTTGAAACCGGACTCCTGACGCACGAAGGCCAGAACCAGGGCCCGATCCAGCCGCCAGCCGCCATTGGGATTCCAGGCCGGCATCGGATAGCTCCGCCGGTCCGAGGCGGAACGGAACTCGCGGTCATCGTTGTTGCCGATTTCCGTCACGAACTGGGACAATCCGGCACGCTGTGCCAGGCTGAGCACAGCCCTGGTTTCGGTCACGGAAGCCGTGGCATAGATCTTGCGGAGCTGACGTTCCGCCATCTCGTCTCTGCCTGCCTGTACCAGGGCCAGGGCCCGCCGGCCCGCCGTGGACTCCGTAAGAAGACCGGCATCATCGCGGCCCAGGCCTTCCGCCGTCCAGTCCAGATGGACATCCAGGCCCAGGGCCCGCCGTGCCAGCATGCCGTAGACCGTCCTCGAATGCTGGGCGGAAACTTCCAGCCAGTGATTGACGGCCTCGGGATGACGGGCCTTCAGGTTGCACCGCGCCGCCCAGTAGGCCCCGGCGCTGACCATCCACCTTGAAGCCGTGGGACTGCGTGCCAGTCGCTCGAAGTGCTGGCTGGCCTTTTCCATGCGGCCCTGGCGCCAGTTGGACAGCCCCAGAACCCACTCGGCCAACGGCTGACGGGACCGCGCGGCCTGGGAAGCCATTCCCTCCGCCAGGCTGTCCTCCCCATCCCGAAAGTAGGCCAGCGCGAGCTGGGCCCGCATTCCGTCCAGATCGGCCCGTTGCAAAAGACCACGGGCCGCATCGCCCTCCAGGACCTTGCGCGCCGTGACGGTAGCTCCCTTGGACAAAGCGAAGCGGAATTTCGCCTTGACCCGCCCAATCTGCACCTGCTGGCGTTTGGGAAGACCCCGGTAAGACGTGCTGATGCCATCGCCCCAGCGCATGGCATCGTCAGCCTCTTCGGCCGAGGACTCTTCGGCGGGCAGCGAAACCACCGCGTGGGATCGGCCCCGACCGGCAACGGCCTTCGCCAGGGTGTGGATGTCACGAGCCTCTGGGTAATCCGGGTAGTCCCGCAGCCACTCATTCAGGCTGTCAAGCTTGGCGTGCTGGGCCCCCTGATGCAGATAGCGCTGCGCCAGGACCTGCCCGACCAGGAGACGATCCTCCAGCCTCCGGAGCACCCGGTCGGCACCAGCCCAGTCTTCCGCATCCTGAGCCGCGAAGATCGCCCGATAGGATTCCTCATCCGAACCGGAGAGAACCCTTGGGAGCGCATCCTGTTGCCGCCGACCCGTGTTCCCCTGTGTGGCGGCCGTCTCCGATGACCTGTTTCCCGCCGTCGACTCGCCCCAGGCGAGCGAATCCTGCGGGATCTCGTCACGAGCGCTGGCCGGAACCGCACCAGCTCCCATGAAAACCATCGTCGCCAGCAGCCCGCACACCAGGGAGAGATCCCGTCGACGCGGTGCCCGGAAAACCGTCTGGGCGCTGCCAATCGTCAATGATTTTTTTTCAAAAACATCGATCATTCGTCCGGAATAATTGATCGAACTTGCGCATGCAAGCGATATTTTGCATCGCACCTGTATTTTGTTCGCATCCGCAATGCCGGCAGTGCAAAAAATCAAGCGATTTTCGAACGTTATCAGGACTGGGAAAATTCCTGCGGCAAACTGTCCAATCGCCGCTTCAGGGCAAGAAAGTCACGCCAGGCAAATTTTTTTTGTGCTGGCGTGCGCAAAAGGTAGGCCGGGTGAAATGTCGCGAGAGCCGGGATGGGTCGTGCCAGCCCGACAGCGTAGTCATGCCACCGTCCGCGCAACCGCATGATGCCTTCTGGGCGTGCAAAGATGACGCTTGTCGCCATGCCCCCCAGCAGCAGCAGGAATTTCGGGTTCACCAGCACGATGTGCCGCTCCAGGAACGGCACGCACGAGGCTACTTCCGCCAGGGTGGGTTTGCGGTTGCCGGGCGGACGCCATGGCAGCACGTTGGTGATGTAGACGGAAGTGCGATCCAGCCCGATGGAAGCCAGCATGCGGTCCAGAAGCTGGCCGCTGACCCCGACGAATGGCAGACCCTGACGGTCTTCGTCCGCCCCCGGAGCCTCGCCGATGATCATCACCGCGCTGTCGGGATTGCCATCGGCGAACACGGTGGTGGTGGCGGTCTCTTTCAGGGCGCACCCGTCGAACCTCTCCAGGGCGCGGCGAAGTTCGGCAAGATCATGGGCGGCGGCGGCCGGCGCGGCACTTCCCTGGTTTGCCGGAGGCAGGAGAGGAGAAGCGGGGGGAAACGGGCGAATCACCTCCCGGGCCGTTGCCGTTGTCGAGGCCGCTGCCGAGGCCGCCGGCGGCGCGGACGCATAGCGATCCCTGGGCACATCCCCGATGGCCTCGTCGGCACCAGCCTCCACGTACCAGCGCAGAAGCTGAACCGGGGACGGAGTCGCACCCATGACCGCTTCGCCTTCCCTCCTGGATTTCAGATCCGGCTGGCCAGCCAGATGGCAAGCCGCGAGCCGGCCTTGATGGCGGTGCTCAGCACCGGATAGGCCGGATGATCCGTGGCCCCATGATCGATGCCGATTTCACGGTGCTCCATTTCGTCGTCACGGAATTTCTCAAGAGTGGTTTTAAGTTCGGACTCTCCATCCTTCAGAAGCTCCGACTGTTCAAGATAGTGCTCCTCGATCACCTCCTCCACCGCCACCGTGCAGGCCATGGCCGTCTTTTCCCCGAGAAGCGCCGTGCCGACCCCGAGGGCAAAGCCCAGCGCCCCCCACAACGGTTGCAAGGCACT
The DNA here is from genome assembly GCA_046269335.1 of Alphaproteobacteria bacterium. Lineage (GTDB taxonomy): Bacteria > Pseudomonadota > Alphaproteobacteria > Rhodospirillales > Rhodospirillaceae > JADFXL01. The sequence continues at coordinate 5,815 of JBKACM010000093.1, forward strand.
GGGCCGAACCCTGCGGGCGATCACCAGACGGTTGAAGGTATCCAGGTGCTCCTGCTCCTGGGATTCCATCTGCCGCAAGGTAGCCCCCACCTCGCGGCGACCCAGTATCGCGAGCTGACCGCGATAAATATGGACCGCACCGTACTCTCCGGCATGGTCCACCCGGATCATCCGATCCAGTATCGCCTTGACCGGTGGATCCCCAAGTCGCCGCCGCACGGCCTGTCCTTCGTTCGTCATCCCGGCTTCCTCCCCGATTCTAGTGCATCGACCCAAACGGAGGCGACAGCCGAGTTTGGATAAGTTGATGCAAAATCAAAGAGCTAGTGAACTGACACATGAACGAAATGAATGTGTCAGTGCACCAGCCCGGCTTCCTCCCACCAGCGCGACCGTGCCGCCGCCCAGGCAAGCGCCACCGCCAGCCCAGACGACATCAGGACATTGTATCCCGCGAAGGTAAGACCGAACAGCGACCATTGCACCACGTCGCACGGCATCTCCACCGGTTTTTCGATGGCGCGATTCATCTCGGCAATGGTCAGGGGAACAGAGGCCTCCCGCCCGCCCGTCCGCTCCGGACTGCCACAGGTCGCCGACACCCACCAGTGCCGCTCCACCCCCACATGGTAGCCGGCGATGACCACGTTGATGGCAAAGGCCGCGGCGGCAAAGGCCACCACCCGACGCCGGGCCAGGGTTCCGGCCCAGGGCAACATTGCCAGGCCCGCCACGACCGCGGCGAGAACATAGGGGATGCGCTCGATCCGGCACAAGCGACAGGGCCGGATCCCGAATCCATACTGCGCCACCAGAGCCGCCGTGATCACCACCACGCCGATCCCCACGATGGCCGCCAGAATCCTTCGCTGCACCCCGTCCATCCTAAAACACCTTCAGTATCAGAAAACCACCCACCAGCAGCAACAGGGACACCAGCAGCACGAGCCCCAATCTTCGTTCGATGAACCGTCGTATCGGCTCTCCGTACCACCACAACAGAGCGGCAATCAGATAGAATCGAACCCCGCGTGAGACGACCGAGGCCAACGCAAATGTTACCAGATCCAGACGAGTGACGCCGGCGGTGATCGTAATCAGCTTGTAAGGAATGGGGGTCATTCCTTTAGCAAGCACGATCCAGGCTCCATAACGATTGAACGTGTCCCGGAAAACCTCGAATTGACTTTGCAGATGGTAGAGGTCCAGCAGCCAGCGACCCATCGTTTCGAATAGAAAATAACCGACGGCATAACCCAGGAAACCGCCGATCACCGACGTCAGGGTGCAGATACCGGCGTAATAAAACGCCCTCTCCCGCCGTGCCAGGACCATGGGAACCAACAGCACATCGGGGGGGATCGGAAACACCGAACTTTCCACGAACGAAACCAGGGACAGCCATGCGAGGGCGTACCGGTGGCCGGCGAGACTCAGGGTCTGGTCATAGGCTCGTTTCAGCAAGATCCTGGACCCCACCACTGGAGGAAAGGTTATCGGGTCAGCACCATGGTCAGACGGTTGCGGTCGTCCTGACGAACGTAGGCCACGGCGTTGGTGAAGATCCGGATGAGGTTGATCCCATGACCCCCGACCGCAACCCCTTCCAGGGATTCCCCCAGAACCGGCGGCGGTTTCTGCAACGGGTCGAACGCCACGCCATCATCTTCCACGCTAATGACCAGACTTTCCTCTGCGGGCATACAGGTGATGAGGATTTTATGGTGTTGCCGTCGTACCTCTTCTTCGGAGTCCTGACCGGTCGGACCGTAGGCATAGCTGATGATGTTGGTGACGGCCTCGGCCAGACACAGGCGGACACCATACAGCGACGTCTCGGATAGCCCGAATTTCTGCCCCAGCATCTCCGCCCACGAGTCCACCCGACGCAGCTCCTCGAAACTGCTACAGACAACAAGCCGATGTTCCTGCTCTTCCATCGGATCGCCCGGATTTTGCTTTCTGGGAGTGAACTTTTGCCCTACGGCACCGACTCGTCCGCGAGTCGCGCCGCGGCTGTGGCCAGGTCGGGTGCCATCGGGATCAGCTGGTTGACGCCGGCGCTCTCCAGTACCCTGGCGACGCAAGGCTGGGCCTCGGCCAGAACCATCCGATAGCCGCGGCCCTTCATCGCCTTGGCGTTGATCACGAGGGTACGGATGCCGATGGAGGCGATGAAGGATACCTGGGAAAGATCCACCACCATCCGGGTGACCTTGCCGGCAATGGCTGCGAACTTGTGATCGATTTCGCCGGCCCCCACCATGTCCAGCTGACCGACCAGAATCACCCTGGTGATGCCGCCCTCCATCTCTTCCACATCCAGCCGCATGTTCTCCCACCCTCCTGTCAGCGGAAAGATCTATCCCAGGTCGGAAACCACGGAAATCACCCGATCGACGATACCGTATTCCCTCGCTTCTTCCGCAGACATCCAATAGTTGCGGTCCGTATCCTTTTCGACCTTCTCAAGAGTCTGCCCGGTTTCCCGGGCAATGAGCGCGTTGAGCCTGGCCCTGGTTTTCATCATCTCCTTGGCTTCGATGCCGATGTCGGTCGCCTGTCCCCGGATCCCACCCATGGGCTGGTGCAACAGGAACCGGGTGTTGGGCAGGGCAAACCTTCGCCCCCGCTCCCCGGCAAGGTAGATCAACGCCCCGGCACTGGCCACCCAGCCGGTACCAATCACCCGCACTGGCACGCTGGCCCGCACGAACCTGAGGATATCATGAATCGTATCCCCGGATTCCACATGACCGCCCGGGGAATTGATGAAGACATCTATGGGATCCGCCGACTCGCTCGCCAGCAGCAGGACCCTGGCTGTCACCTCCCGCGCCAGCTTGTCGTCGATGCTACCAAAGATAAGCACCTTGCGCTGGTTCAGAAGACGGGTCTCGACTTCGTTCACCGGGGGTTGGGCGGACTTCGTCTCCCCGGTTTCTGGAGTCGGTTCGTCAGGATCGGAAAGGGTATTCCAATAAGTCTTCGTCAACGATCTGGCCTCCGCTATCCGGGCTTCATGCCTTTTTTTTCGTCTTGCCGGCCTTCTTTTCCTCTTCGACCTGGCGCTCCAGCTCCTTCAACTGCTTTTCGAAAAAGAGCTTTTCGTTCATCTCCAACAGAACCTCCATCGCCGGCTTGAACTTGGTCTTCTCGACCACGAACTGCGCGCCGAACAGGTCCTTCAACTCAAGTCTCTTGCCCTTGTACTTCGGGATCAGGAGCAGGCGGCCGGGATCCGAGGCTATCTGATACCACCACTTCTGCCGCAGCATGGGATTGGAGGGTTTCCCCCCGCCCTGGATGAAATCATAAAGCTCCATCTGCTTGCGGATATCGTCGCCGAAACGTTCCACGGGCGTCTTGATCGAACGCTTTATGCTGCCGGTACCCAGATCCCCTTCGACGAAGGCTCCGAAGCGTTCCAACCTTTTCTTGTATACATCCAGAGACATCTTGGACCCTCCATGACCTGCTTCCGTGGCCAATGTCCGCAGCGAGGCATTGTCTGCGGGATCGGAGGCAAAATCAACCGTGGAGCAGGGTAATCGGGTGAACCCGATTACCCCTAATTTGTTCATGCCCCTCAGCGCCGGGCGGGGCCG
>JBKACM010000094.1:0-9335 GCA_046269335.1 Alphaproteobacteria bacterium
ATTGGAAAGGGTAGAAGTTAATTATGGTCCTAGTTCCACTATGTATGGAAGCCCGATCCTGCAAACACCGCGCCACGTTGGCGCGATGTTTGCTACACCCAGGGCTCCCGGCCAGTCCCGCCGGGATTATAGGTTCACAGGCTGCACTTGACCAAACAATTTCAGAAAGCGTTTTTCGCGCTGGCAGCACTTGTGACGGTGGCGTTCCCGTCGGTCAGCGGAACGTTGAGCGGGTCCAAGCACGATCTTACCGGTTTGAACACGCGGGCCGGGGTCGAGGCGATGACCGGCCTGGTTTTCAACGACTACCGCGATCCCTGCATCTACTGCCACGTGCCGTCCACCGTCAAGGGCAAGACCCCCTCCCCGAGCGGTGGTGAAATCCAGGACTGGAACCGGTACTTCTCCACCGATGCCGAGGTCTATCAGAGCCCGACGCTTCGTGGCAAGGTGAAGGGGCTGGGTGCGGAAAGTCTGATCTGCCTGTCTTGTCATGATGGCAGCATGGCGGTCGATATGGTATTGACCAAGCCAGAGAACTGGAACTCCAATGATGAGTCCTCGATGCACATGAAGCTGGACAGTGGCGGAGGGTTGGATCGCTGTACCCAGTGCCACGACGGCACCACGGCCCACAAGATGGATGCCGTCGTCATCGGAAAGAATCTCATGGACGACCATCCGGTAGGTGTGGAATACCCAAGCACGTTCGGTAACGTCGATTTTCATCCTCCTTCTTCGGGGGGGAAGTTTCAGAACGGCATCAAACTTTTTCAAGGCAAGGTCGAGTGTGCTACCTGTCATGATGTTCACAATCCTGATATCGTCCCTTTCCTCAGGGTGGAGCGGAAGTCCCTATGCATAACCTGCCACAACAAGTGATCCGCGGCTGGCGTCCCGTTCTCGCCGCCGCCTGCCTTCTCCTGGTTGTCTCCTGCCAGGCTACCAAGACCGGTACCGGCGAAGCCCTGGTCTGGCCGGACCCGCCCGAGGAGCCGCGCTACATCTACGACAAGATGATCCGCAGCAGCGCCGACGTGGTCGAGGAGACCAAGGCGGAAAGATTCCAGCGCATGGCAACCGGTGTCGGCATTGCCGGCAAGGGCTTTGACAAGCCGTGGGGCGTGGCGGCGTTCGATGGCCGCGTGTACATCGGGGATACCCTCTCGCGAAAAATCCACTACTACGACCTCGCTGCCAAGACCTATAGCGAGTTCGGCAACAGGGGACCGGGAAGCCTGGCCAAGCCGCTTCAGGTCGCCGTCGATGGCAAGGGGAAGGTTTACGTTTGCGACGGCACGGGTCGGCGGGTGGTGATTTTCAGCCAGGACGGGGAGTTCCTGGGAGCCGTCGGCACGGCCAATGAGCTTGAGCGACCGAGCGCGGTGGCCGTCAATGCCGATGGGACCCGCGTCTACGTGGTCGATACCGGTGGTGTCAAATCGGAGAAGCATCACGTCGTGGTCTTCAACCAGGACGGTGAGAAGATCCAGACGATCGGCAGCCGGGGCACGGAGGAAGGCCAGTTCAACCTGCCGGTCAGCGCCGCCGTCGCGCCCAATGGAAACCTCTATGTGGTCGATGGCGGAAATTTCCGCGTCCAGGCTTTCGACCCGACAGGAAAATTCCTGTTTACTTTCGGGACCGTGGGCCGGAGATCGGGGCAGTTCGCCCGGCCAAAGGACATCACCGTGGACCGGGAGGGCAACGTCTACGTGACTGATTCCGCGTTCGGGAACTTTCAGATCTTCGACCCGCAAGGGAAGCTTCTGCTGTTCATCGGCAAGCGGGGCGACAGCGGAGCGCCGGCCGAGTACATGCTGCCGGCCGGCATCGCGGTGGATCAGAAGGACGGACGGGTGTACGTGGTCGACCAGTTTCTCAAGAAACTGGACATCTATCGCCCGCCCACGACGCCGGCGGAGCGGCCACCGCGTCCGGTGACGAAAGGTTCGAAGGGCGGAAAGGATGCCAAGCACGGCAAGGATGCCAAGGCCGTCCAGGAGAGCGAGGGGGTTCCCCAGGGAGTGACGTTCGAGGTGAAATGAGCCCCGTTGCGTCCTCCCGAGGTTTTTTGTCGCGGGGGGGAATGCGGCGTGTGGATGGCACGGGAATTGCTGGTGTTCCCTGCCGTCCGATGTCTCTACATCGTCGTCGTACTGAGAAAGTCGTAAAATAATTTTTTGGAGGAGCTGAATGCGCACCGTGACCAAGTTTCTGTTCGTTGCCGCCCTTGGGGCCGCCCTGCCGCTGTATGCCGCCAATGCCGGCAATCCGGCGGCGGGCAAGCTCGTGTATGATACCAACTGTTCCAACTGCCACGGCCCCGACGGCACGCCCGTCCTTCAGGGTGCGCCGAACTTCACCAAGGGAGAGCGGATGGAGAAGCCGGATGCCCAGCTCCTGGTCAGCATGAACAACGGCCTCAATATCATGCCGGCCTGGAAGGGCGTGCTGACCGACGTGCAGATGGCCGATGCTCTCGCCTTCGCCCGCACGCTTCGCAAGTAACCTGGCATTGGAGGAGATTCCTTGGCGACAGCGACGTTTCCGGTGTTCCGCGTCCTCGTGATCATCACGGCGTTTTTCGGCTGGATGACCCAGGCTGCGGCGCAGACACGCGAGGTGCCGGTCTCGCCGGCGGCGGGCGCCGCGGGGACGACGCCGGCTCTTGTTGAGTCGTTTGAAGTCGGCAAGGATGTCTACGTCCGGGCCCTGACGCCCGATCCGCAACGCAATTCGATGTGGATCGGGACGTCGACGGGGCTCCTGGAAGTGGATCAGGCCCGGCGTTCGGTGAAGAACACCTTCACCCGCGCCGATGGTCTGGCCAACGAGTACGTTTTCGGGATCGGGGTGGACCCGACCGGCAAGGCCTGGTTCGGCACCAATGCCGGTGGTGTCAGCACCTATGACACGGCGGGGAAGTGGAAGACCTACTTCCCCATGCATGGCCTCGCGGACTACTGGGTCTACTGCTTCGCCTACGACAAGGCCGGCGGGGCCTGGATCGGAACCTGGGACGGGGCCAGCTACGTGGCCCCCGGTTCTGATACGTTCCACACCTATCGCTCCGAACTGATCAACGTCTGGGTCTACGGCTTGGCCGTCGATGCCGAGGGCAAGGTTTGGTTCGGCACCGAGGGTGGCGTTTCGATGTACGACGCCAAGGCGACCGACGGAAAGGCCTGGAAGTCCTGGACCAGCAAGGATGGCCTCGGCATCCGCAATACTGCCGAGTTGCCCCGCAGCCCCAATACCGGTCTCGGCACCCGCGTCCGCCATGACCTGACGGTCGAGTCCCAGGGCAAGGAGAGTTTCAATCCCGACTACGTGTTCTCCGTCCTGGTGGATGCGCGCCGGGGCGGCGTGTGGTTCGGAACCTGGGGTGGCGGAGTCAGCTTCTTCGACGGCAAGGGTACCTGGAAGTCCTATGGCGTCAACGACGGGCTGGCCGGCAACATCGTCTACGGCATCGCCCAGGACAAGGAGGGAGGTCTCTGGTTCGCCACCAATCACGGGGTCAGCCATTTCGATGGAGAGCGCTTCATCAAATACGGCCGGGCTGATGGGCTGCTTGGCGAAGAAGTCTTTGCCGTCGCCGTCGATCCCCAGGGGGCGGTCTGGTTCGGTACCAAGGGTGGCGTCGCCCGCGTCGTTCACCAGAAGAAACTGGCTTCAGAAAAGAAACAGGACCGTTGATGGACAAGCGTTTCGTTCTGACCACCGCCGCCGTGGTCGTGATTGCCGTTGGGGCCTATTACGCGGGACGCACCCAGTCCGGGGACCATGGTGCCCCCCCGTCCGCGTCGCAGCCTCCGCCGACGACAGCCCTTCCGGCCGGTCCTCCGCCGGCCACACCTTCTTCCGCCGCCGCACCCGGTCAGGCGGCCGCGCCCCCCGCCGTGGCAACGGCGACGCAGGCACCTCCGCTGCGGGATTTCGATCATTTCCGTCTTGGGAACCGCAACGTGAAAGCCATGGTGGCCAGCGACGACACCATGTGGATCGGTTCCTCGGGGGGGGTCATTCGTTACACCATCTCGAAGGACTCCCACCGGATCTATGACAACAAGTCCGGGCTCCTGTCCAACGGCGTGTTCCATCTGGACATTTTCGAGGACCAGTTGTGGGTTGGCACTTATGGTGGGGGCCTGAGCATTTTCGACATAAAGGCCGGCACCTGGCGCGGCTACAACATCCCCGACGGCATGGGGGATGCGTTCGTCTATGACGTGCTGCATGCCCCCAACGGCGATACCTGGATCGCCACCTGGTCAGGTGCCAATCGCATACGCCAGAACAAGCTGGACGACATCAGCGCCTGGGATCTTTACACCGTCGAGAACACCAAGGGTGGCTTGCCCAATGACTGGGTGTACGGGCTTGCGGCCGGTAAGAACGGCGAGATCTGGCTGGCGACCGAGGGTGGCGTTGCGCGGTTCGAGAACGAGAAATGGACCCGCTGGACCCACGCGGAGGGGCTTGGGGCCGACTTCGGCGTGATCAAGGACCAGATGCCGCTGGACAGCGATCCCGGAGGCGCTTCCCGCCATCATGCCCAGCAGAAGAAGGAACAGGGGCTGGAGAACGTCTCCATCGCCTACAATCCCAACTATGTCATCTCCATCGCCGTCGACGACAAGGGCGGTGTCTGGGCCGGGACCTGGGGTGGTGGATTGAGCCATTTCGACGGCAAGGCCTGGAAAACCTTCACCATGGCTGACGGCCTGCCATCCAATCACATCTTCATGCTAAAGCAGGCGGAGAGGGGGATTCTATGGATCGGCACCAATCGCGGGCTGGTCAAGTACGACGGGACTACCTTCAAGCTCTTCACCACCAATGACGGGCTGTTCTCCGACAACGTTTTCTCCATCGCCGAGGGCAAGGACGGCGCTACCTGGGTCGGCAGTTTCGGAGGCATCGCCCGGTTCCGTCGTCACCTGTGATCCCGGCGTGAAGCCGCGAGGGCTCGCGTGACCACCGAGATTGGACATTTCGCACTGCTGCTTGCGCTGGTGGTCGCGGTGGTGCAGGCCGTCCTGCCGCTCCTTGGTGCCGTGCGGGGCGACGGTGTCCTGATCGCCGTGGCCAGACCGGCGGCGGTGGTGCAGTTTCTCTGTGTCGCGGGGGCCTTTGCCGTCCTGACCCATGCTTACGTGGTCAGCGATTTTTCGGTCGCCAACGTCGCCGCGAACTCCCACACCGACAAGCCCATGCTCTACAAGGTTTCCGGCGTATGGGGCAATCACGAAGGGTCGATGCTGCTGTGGGTGGCCACCCTGGCGCTGTTCGGTATGGCGGTGGCGGTCTTCGGTCGCGGCCTGCCACCCCGTCTTCAGGCGCGGGTACTGTCGGTGCAGGCCCTCATTGCCGTCGGCTTCCTGTCCTTCATCATCTTCACCTCCAACCCCTTTCTGCGCCTGCCCGACCCTCCCCTGAACGGCAACGGCCTGAACCCGCTGTTGCAGGACCCAGGTCTGGCCTTCCATCCACCGTTTCTCTATCTGGGCTATGTCGGCTTTTCCATGGCATTTTCCTTTGCCATCGCGGCCCTGATGGAGGGCCGGGTCGATGCCGCCTGGGCACGCTGGGTAAGACCGTGGACCCTGGCGGCCTGGAGCTTTCTGACTCTGGGGATCGCCACCGGTTCGTGGTGGGCCTACTACACCCTGGGCTGGGGTGGCTGGTGGTACTGGGACCCGGTGGAGAATGCCTCGTTCATGCCATGGCTGGCCGGAACCGCACTGCTGCACAGTGTCATCGTGGTCGAAAAGCGTAATGCCCTGAAGAGCTGGACCATTCTTCTGGCCATTCTGACGTTCGCCCTGAGTCTTCTGGGCACCTTTCTGGTCCGCTCCGGGGTGATCACCTCCGTTCACAGTTTCGCCAGCGATCCGGGACGGGGCGTTTTCATTCTGGCGTTGCTGACCCTGACCATCGGTGCCGCTCTGACCTTGTATGCCGTGCGGGCCCGGTCCCTGGTGAGCGGCAGCCTGTTCGCGCCGGCCTCCCGGGAGGGCAGCCTGGTGCTGAACAACGCCCTGATGAGCGCGGCGGCCGGCAGTGTCCTTCTGGGGACGCTCTACCCGTTGTTCATCGAAGTCTTTGATCTCGGCAAGATTTCGGTCGGTCCGCCGTTTTACAACAGCGTGTTCCTGCCGTTGATGGTGCCCATGATCGCCGTCATGGCCCTGGGTCCGTTCCTGTCCTGGAAACGAGCCGTGATACGCGCGGTGTTATGGCGGGCACGGTATGCCGCGGCGGCTGCCGCTGTCACCGCCGTTGTCACCGCCGTCCTTGGACCGGCGGATGGACCGTGGTGGGCTCCCGCCGGCTTGGCTCTGGCCTCCTGGCTGCTGGTGGCCACGGCAACCGAGTGGCATCGACAGCTGGAAGCCGGCGTGTCCGGCGGATGGCTCCAACGTCTGAAGCGTCTGCCGCGTTCGGTCCATGGCATGGCGCTTGCTCACACCGGTCTGGCGATGGTCATTGCTGGAATTGTGGGGTCCTCGGCGTGGAAGATTGAGAGATTGCAGACCATGCGAACGGGGGACACGGTGGAGGTCGCCGGTTATCAGTGTCGTTTCGATGGCGTTACGTATTATCGCGGGCCGAATTTTGACGCAACCCAGGCGGACGTTTCCGTTTCCCGGAACGGGCGCGAGGTGACGTTTCTCAAACCTGAGAGAAGACAGTATTGGCAACCGCCACGATCGACCACGGTGACATCGATCCATGCCGATTTGTTTGGGGATCTGTATGCGGCGCTGGGAGAACCGGACGGTAATGGCGGGCACGTAACCCGCTTCTACTACAACCCGATGGTGTTGTGGTGGTGGGTCGGGGCCCTGGCCATCGTTGGGGGCGGCGTGGTCTCCATTACCGATCGCCGTCGCCGTGTCGGGACTCCTGGCCGGAAACGACACGAGCCGGCCGCCGTCTCCGGTTCCATGTGAGGAGAAGCGCCGTGCGCTGGCTCACCTATGGTCTCCCGCTGGTTTTGTTCCTGGTTCTGATCGGGCTCTTTGTCCGCGGACTGGGCGGGGATCCGTCTCGCGTGCCCTCGCCGCTGATCGGTAAGCCCGCCCCGACCATGACCCTGCCATCCCTGGACGGCACCGGCCCCGACCTGATGGCGGCGGACCTGAAGGGTAGGGTCACCCTGGTCAACTTTTTCTCCTCCTGGTGCATACCTTGCCGGCAGGAACATCCGCTGCTGATGTCCCTGGCAAAGCGCCGCGATGTTACCCTTATCGGTATCGCCTACAAGGACCGCCGCGAGGATTCCCAACGCTGGCTGGCCACCCTGGGGAACCCTTTCGCTAGAATAGCCGCCGATGCCGATGGCCGGGTCGCCATCGAATGGGGCGTATATGGGGTTCCGGAAAGCTACCTCATCGACCGTGCCGGCGTGATTCGGCACAAGCAGATCGGGCCATTCACCGAACGGGACGTGGAAGGGATTCTGCTGCCGTTGTTGAAGGAACTGTCGCCATGAGGATATTGCTGGCGGTGGTATGGATATGGTGCCTGAGCTGTGGGACCGCGCCCGCCCTGGACCCGGGGGAACGGCTGGCGGATGCCGCCCTGGAGATGAGGGCGCGGGAAATTGGCAAGGAGTTGCGTTGCCTGGTATGTCAGAACCAGTCCATAGACGACTCCGATGCCGACCTTGCCCGCGACCTCCGTCGGATTGTTCGCCAGCGCTTGTCCTCCGGCGACAGTGACCAGAGCGTTCTCCGCTATCTGGTGGAGCGCTATGGCGACTATGTGCTGCTGCGGCCGCCCGTGAACGTGCGAACCTACGCCCTGTGGTACGGACCGCCGCTGCTGTTCGCCCTGGCTCTGGTGGTCGTGTTTTCCTATTACCGGCGGGCGGGATCGGTGGTTGAGCCCGAACGTCCGCTGTCGGCCAGCGAGGCTGCCGAGGTCGAGCAGCTCATACGGGAGCATTCCGAAAAATGACCTTGTGGATCGTCATCGCCGGCATGACGGCAGTCGCCCTGGCAATGTTGCTGCTTCCCATGATTTATCGACCGGTGCGGTTGCGGCCACGTCAGGAGTATGATCTTGGGGTATTCAACAGCCAATTGGCGGAGGTTGATCGGGATATTGAACTTGGGGTGCTGTCCGCCGAACATGGCGAAGCGATCCGGCTGGAAGTCCGGCGGCGAATCCTGTCGTCGGCGGCAGTCCAAGAGGAACCCGCCCCGAACGGGGAGCGGCTGCACACCCTGCTAGCCATCGCCGTGGTCGTCTTTGTGCCGGTCGCCAGTCTGGCTCTTTACGAGGCCCTGGGGTCTCCCACCATTCCCGACCAGCCGTTTGCTCAGGCGCAGGCGGCAAGGCTCGGAGGCGGACACGACATGTCCGCAATCGAGGCCATGGTGGCCAAGCTTTCCGAACGGCTGAAGACCACGCCCGACGATCCGGACGGGTGGATGATGCTGGGCCGTTCCTACCGGACCCTGGGCCGCAACGACGACGCGGTAAAGGCCTTGCGCAAGGCGGTAGAGCAGGCACCGGATTCGGCCGTGGCCCGAAGTGCCCTGGGGGAGGCCATTGCCGCCAGCAGCGGTGGCATGATCGTGCCCGAGGCGCGGGAAGCTCTTCTGAGCGCTCTTCGCCTGGATGCCCAGGAACCTCGGGCACGGTATTTCCTGGGCTTGGCCCGGGCCCAGATTGGAGATGCAGCGGGGGCCATTGCGGTGTGGAAGGATCTGGAACGAACCTCCCCCGCCGACGCGCCCTGGCTGGGGCAGGTGCGCCAGAAAATTACTGAACTGGCTACCGCGAGCAAGATTGACCCTCTGACAATCGCGGCGAAGGGGGAGATGGATCTTGCCGGTACCGCCGCACCGATGCCGGCGGCTGATTCCGGGGCGGGCGCGGTAAAGATGGAGGCCCCCCATGGCAGCAATGCCAACGACGAAGTGGCGATCCTGAAGCGGGTGGAATCCCTGGCCGCCAAACTGGAGAGCAATCCCGACGATGCCGCCGGCTGGACCCTGCTCGGTCGGTCCTATCGGGCGCTGGGCGACAATACCAAAGCCCAGCAAGCATACGACAAAGCCATAAGACTGAGCCCGAAGGACGTCAGCATTCGCCTGGCCTACGCTGAAACCCTCGTCTCCGCTGTCGGGACCGAGGACCACCTGCCTGAGCCGTTCGTTGCGGTAATGCGCGAGATTCTGACCCTGGATCAGGATCAGGCCGATGCCCTGTACTACGTCGGCCTGGCAGAGGCCCAGGCTGACTATCTTATTTGCAACTAAGGAACTGGTAGCAGATACTTTAGTCATTGCGGTATTTATAGCCGACGGGAGTGA
>JBKACM010000095.1:0-9310 GCA_046269335.1 Alphaproteobacteria bacterium
GTTCGCGAGGCACCCGGCCTCTGGCGCGTATGGGGACGTGGAGTCGGTGGCCTCGTCGAACCCTCCGACGTCCTGGACATGGGCAACGCCGGCACCGGGGCACGGCTGCTGATGGGGCTTCTGGCCTCGCACCCCTTTACCAGTCTGCTCACCGGCGACGCCAGCCTGCGATCCCGTCCCATGCGAAGGGTGATCGAACCCTTGAGCCGAATCGGGGCCCAGTTCCTGGCCCGGTCCGACGGACGCCTGCCCCTGGCTCTGCGAGGCACCGGAACGCCACTTCCAATCCGCTACACCCTGCCGGTCGCTTCGGCTCAGGTAAAGTCGGCGATCCTGCTGGCCGGTCTCAACACGCCCGGGGACACGGTAGTGATCGAGCCCACCCCCTCTCGTGACCATACCGAACTGATTCTGCGGGGATTCGGGGCCGAACTGTCCGTGGAACCTTCGGAAGACGGGGGCCGGATCATCACCCTGCGCGGACAGCCGGAAATCACCGGCCGTCCCGTCGCGGTACCGGGGGACCCTTCCTCGGCCGCCTTTCCGGCGGTGGCGGCCCTGATCGTTCCGGATTCGGAGGTGACCCTTCGCAATGTCGGCATCAATCCACTCCGGTTCGGCCTGTACGAGACCCTTCTGGAAATGGGGGCCAGTATCGAGCCTGGCAACCCCCGTGACCAGGCCGGCGAGCCTGCCGCCGATCTCACCCTTCGCTTCAGCCGCCTGAACGGCGTCGACGTGCCGGCGTCGCGAGCCCCCAGCATGATCGACGAGTATCCGATTCTGGCGATCGCGGCCGCCTGCGCCCACGGCACCACCCGGATGTTCGGCCTGTCGGAATTGCGGGTGAAGGAGAGCGATCGTCTCACCGCTATCGCCACCGGTCTTTCCGCCTGCGGAACCAGGGTGGAAGTGGACGGCGACACCCTGATCGTCCACGGCAACGGAACCCCTCCGACCGGCGGAGCCACGGTCCGTGTGGACCTGGACCACCGCATCGCCATGGCGTTCCTTGTGCTGGGAATGGCAACCCCCGAGACGGTCACCGTGGACGACGCATCCGCCATCGCCACCAGCTTTCCCGGCTTCGTCTCCCTGATGAACGATTGCGGGGCCAGAATCACGACACCGGACGGCAACGGGAAGGGTGCCCGCTCATGATCATCGCCATCGACGGCCCGGCGGCGGCCGGCAAGGGAACCCTGGCGCGTCGCCTGGCCCGCGCTCTGGGTTTTGCCTACCTGGATACCGGCCTCCTGTACCGGGCGGTGGGCATGGCCGTGCTCCGCCACGGCGGCAATCCGGATCGGGCGGAGGATGCGGCAGCGGCGGCGCAGGGAATTCGGCCGGAAAATCTGGACGACCCCGCCCTGCGTTCGGACGAGGCGGCCGGACTGGCCTCCAGGGTCGCGGCTATCCCGGAGGTGCGCTCGGCACTGCTGGATTTCCAGCGCCGTTTCGCAGCCGCCCCCCCCGACGGAGCCGGCGGTGCCGTCCTCGACGGACGGGACATCGGCACCGTGGTCTGTCCCAAAGCGGACGCAAAACTGTTCGTGACCGCCAGTCTGGAGATACGTGCCGGACGGCGTGCAAGGGAGTTGCGGGAACGGGGCATAGCCGCTATAGAGGGGCTGGTCCTCCAGGAGATGCGGGAACGCGACGCGCGCGACAGCGGGCGGAGCACGGCGCCACTGGCCCCGGCGGGAGATGCGTTCGTGCTGGATACCACCGACATGGATGCCGAAGCCGCCTTCGCCGCGGGGCTCGCCTTCGTCAGCGGCCGCAGGTCCGTCTGAGGATTCCGCCAGAACCGGGGAAGGGCGAGAAAGTAAAGTTACCGCTGTTTATCCAAGACCGCCGGAAACAACCGGCTGGCCAGAAAGATCCCAGGAAAGGAACTGTACGTATGGCTGACACAGCCCACGAGTCGCTTGAGAAGGAAGATTTTGCGTCGTTGCTGGACAGTTCGCTGGCCATGGCCGGCGGCGGTATCGAGGGGGCCGTGATCAAGGGCACCGTGCTCTCGGTCGATAACGATTTCGTCACCGTCGATGTCGGACTGAAGTCCGAGGGACGGGTGGCGATGAAGGAATTCGCTCCCGTCTCCGGCAAGGCCGAGGTCAAACCGGGCGATACCGTCGAGGTTTTCGTGGAACGCTACGAGGATCGCGACGGCATGATCGTGCTGTCCCGGGACAAGGCGCGCCGCGAAGAGGCCTGGAACGAACTGGAGAAGGCCGCCAACGGGAATCAGCGCGTCACCGGCGTCATTTTCGGCCGCGTCAAGGGCGGCTTCACCGTGGATCTGAACGGTGCGGTGGCGTTCCTTCCCGGCAGCCAGGTGGATATCCGCCCGGTTCGCGACGTCGGGCCGCTGCTGGGTACGCCGCAGCCCTTCCAGATTCTCAAGATGGATCGCGCCCGTGGCAACATCGTGGTCTCCCGCCGCGCCGTGCTGGAAGAGACGCGGGCCGAACAGCGCAGCGACCTGATCGAGAACCTGAAGGAAGGCCAGGTTCTGGAGGGTGTGGTCAAGAACATCACCGATTACGGTGCCTTCGTCGACCTCGGCGGCGTCGATGGTCTGCTGCACGTCACCGACATCTCCTGGAAGCGCATCAACCACCCGAGCGAGGCCCTGCACATCGGCCAGTCGCTGAAGGTTCAGGTAATCCGCTTCAATCCCGAGACCCAGCGCATCAGCCTGGGCATGAAGCAGCTTGAAACCGATCCCTGGGAAGGTGTCGACAAGAAGTACCCGGTGGGCCAGAAGTTTACCGGCCGTGTCACCAACATCACCGACTATGGCGCTTTCGTCGAGTTGGAAGCCGGGGTCGAGGGGCTGGTTCACGTCTCGGAGATGAGCTGGACCAAGAAGAACGTCCATCCCGGCAAGATCGTCTCCACCAGCCAGGAAGTGGATGTCATGGTCCTGGACGTGGATCCCCAGAAGCGCCGTATCTCGCTGGGTCTCAAGCAGACCATGGGCAACCCCTGGGAGACCTTCCTCCAGAAGTTCCCGGTGGGCGGCGAAATCGAGGGCGAGATCAAGAACATCACCGAGTTCGGCCTGTTCATCGGTCTTACCGGCGAAATCGACGGCATGGTTCACCTGTCCGACCTGGATTGGCGCCGTCCCGGCGAGGAAGCGGTTCAGGACTTCAAGAAGGGCGACATCGTCCGTGCCAAGGTTTTGGACGTCGATGTGGACAAGGAGCGTATCTCCCTGGGCATCAAGCAGCTTCTGGAAGATCCGTTCTCCGATGCCATCAAGGGATTGAAGAAGGGGGATGTCGTTCCCTGCACCGTCTCCGCGGTTCAGGAGAACGGTGTCGAGGTGATGATCAACGGCACCGTTCAGGGCTTCGTCCGCAAGGTCGAGTTGTCCCGCGAACGGGGTGACCAGCGTCCGGAACGGTTCGCGGTCGGCGACAAGGTGGAAGCCAAGATCACCTCCATCGACCGCGCCACCCGCCGAATCGCCCTGTCGATCAAGGCGCGAGAGTTCGAGGAGGAGAAGAAGGCGATGGCCGAGTTCGGCTCCACCGATTCGGGCTCCTCCCTGGGCGAAATCCTTGGTGCGGCCCTGAAGCAGGCACAGGAAGGGAAGGAGGCCTCCGGCAAGTAGTTTTTGCCAGAGCGATGAAATGCCGGGGTTGGACGAGTTCCGACCCCGGCTTTCGGCTGTCTTGTAGGAAGTGGCGTTGTCCGGAGGACGGTTTCGATCATGAGAAAGCTGTTTGGCACCGACGGGGTTCGGGGCAAGGCCAATCAGGAGCCGATGACCGCCGAGACGGCGCTGAAGATCGGCATGGCGGCGGGAAGAAAATTCATTCGCGGCGAGCACCGGCACCGGGTGGTTATCGGCAAGGATACCCGTCTGTCCGGCTACATGCTCGAACCGGCCCTGACTGCCGGGTTCATCTCGGTGGGCATGGACGTCATCCTGCTGGGACCGTTGCCGACACCGGCGGTGGCGATGTTGACCCGCAGTCTCCGCGCCGACCTGGGGGTGATGATTTCAGCGTCCCACAATCCGTTCGAGGACAACGGCATCAAACTGTTCGGTCCCGACGGCTTCAAGCTTTCCGACGAATTCGAGGCCGAAATCGAGGCCTGCATGGACCGTGGCGTCGAGGACCTCCGGGTGTCCCCCTCCGACCTCGGCCGGGCGCGGCGTCTGGACGACGCCGAGGGCCGCTACAACGAGTTCGTCAAGAACACCTTCCCCCGGGGCTTGCGGCTCGACGGGCTTCGCATCGCCCTGGATTGCGCCAATGGGGCCGCCTACAAGGTGGCACCGACGGTACTGTGGGAACTGGGAGCGGAGGTCATCAGGACCGGAGTGCAACCGGACGGTTTCAACATCAACCGCGAATGCGGCTCCCAGCACACTGGAGCGATGCGCTCGATGGTGATTACCGAGCGCGCCCACCTGGGTATTGCCCTGGACGGCGATGCCGACCGGGTGGTCCTCTGCGACGAGAATGGCGTGTTGATGGACGGCGACCAGCTCCTGGCCCTGGTGGCACGGGAGTGGCAGCGCAGCGGGCGACTGACCGGCGGAGGTGTGGTGGCCACGGTGATGTCCAACCTGGGGCTGGAGCGTTTCCTCTCCGGGATGGGGCTGACCCTGTTCCGAACACAGGTCGGGGATCGTTATGTGGTTGAACAGATGCTGAAGGGCGGCTGCAACGTCGGCGGCGAGCAGTCCGGTCATGTCATCTTTTCCGACTACAGCACCACCGGCGACGGTCTGGTGGCCGCCTTGCAGGTGCTGGCGGAGATCGTCCGTTCCGGGCGCCCGGCCAGCCGGGTCGCCCGTCAGTTCGAGGCTCTGCCGCAACTCCTGCGCAATGTCCGCCTGCCGGCCGGAACCGAAGCGGCGGCGGTGCTGAACAGTCCGTCGGTAGCGGAGGCGATTCGCGAAGGGGAAGAGAGGCTGCGGGGCACCGGCCGTCTCCTGATCCGCAAGTCCGGGACCGAGCCCCTGATTCGAGTGATGGCCGAGGGCGAGGATGACGCCACGATCACGGCGGTGGTCGGCGATATCCTCGGCACCATCGAGCAGGCGACGAAGTAAGGTGCGGGGTCGTGTCCTGACGGTCGCCGGCTCCGACAGCGGCGGCGGTGCCGGCATCCAGGCGGACATAAAGACGGTTACCGCCCTCGGTGGCTATGCCATGAGCGCCATCACCGCCCTGACGGCCCAGGATACCCGTGGGGTTCATGCCGTCCACCCGGTGCCTCCCTCCTTCGTGGTCCAGCAGATAGAGTTGTGTCTGTCGGATCTTGGAGCCGACGCCATCAAGACCGGGATGCTGGGCGAGGCCGCAGTCGTGGTCGCGGTCGCCGAGGTGATCCGCAGGCTGGCCCCGACCGTGCCCCTGGTGGTGGACCCGGTAATGGTCGCCAAGGGCGGTGCGGCGCTGCTGGCGGCGGAGGCCTCCAGGGTGATGATCGAACACCTGCTGCCCCTGACCACCGTCCTGACCCCCAATCTTCCCGAGGCAGAGGTCTTGCTGGGAGAGGCGATCCCGGACGCTGCCACCATGGAGTCGGCGGCACGCCGCCTCCTGGCCCTTGGCCCAGCCGCCGTTCTGCTGAAAGGGGGGCACCTGGACTCCGGAGACAGGGTGGTGGACATCCTGGCCACACGGGAAAGGGTGGAGGTCTTCTCCGGCCCCCGACATCCCGGTCCCAACACCCACGGCACCGGCTGCACCCTGGCTTCCGCCGTCGCTTGTGGGCTAGCCCAGGGGATGCCCCTGTTCGAGGCCGTGGAGCGCGCCCGCCGTTACGTGGCCACCGCCATCGCCACCGCGCCGGGGCTGGGCAGCGGCCATGGGCCACTCAACCACGGCCACACCCTAACCCCACCCAGCCTGAGCTGACCCAAAGCCGGGATAACATCAGGCCGCTTCCCCGGCGGACTGAGACCATGGCCGCCTCAATCGCCCCTGTATGGCCAAGAGAGACGCCATCACCACCCCGCAAGGCAGCCAAACCCACACCAACTCCGACAGCATCACCTCCACCCCTCGCTCCGAGAAAAAGCGGGCCAGCCGCAGCGGTGCCACCTCGATCATCTGCACCGGGGCGAAGTAGCGTTCGTCGGTGAAGGGCCACAGCAGAGCGATTCCCTGCCCGCCATTGGTGAACGCATCCAGAAGACCATGGGAGCCCATGGAGACCCCCACAAAGGCAAATACCCTCTTCCACTCACTCCCCAGCCTTCGGGCAAACATCGCCGTAATCAGGGCCACGATAACGGCCAGGGTGATGGAATGACTGAACCCCCGATGCCCAAACGCATTCAGATAGGGAATACCGAGCTGGAACGCCAGCACGTCGAGATCCGGCAGAATCGATACCGTCACCCCCACCATCATCAGCCGCCGGGGAACCGCCGCCCCACCCAGCCCGTAGGCCAGAGCCAACGGAACCGCTGGATGAGAAAGAAAGGTCGGCATGCTCTTGCTCTCCTACCAAAAACCCGGGCGCAGCACCCCCGGGACGGGTTACGGCCTTATCTCGATGGGGGTTCCGTCCTTGGTGACCCGCAAAAGCTCGTCGATTTCCCAGGTGTTGATGGCGATGCACCCCCTGGTCCAGTCCACGAGACGATGGAAGCGCCCAAAAAAGAACATGTCATTGCGCAGGCTGTGGATTGAAATCATCCCACCGGGGGGAACCCCCATACTCTTGGAAATCGCCTTGTCCTCTTCATTGGGATAGGTGGTCTGAACCGACGAGTGATAGCGGCTCTCCTCCGGTCCGGTCCGTTCTTCCAGAAAGTAGACCCCCTCGGGCGTCTTGTTGTCACCCTCGCGCCGCTTTGTCCCCACCGGATCACGGCCGAGAGCGACGGTATACTCCCGAATCACCTGCCCCTGATTGAGAAGCTGCATCTTCCGCTCCCCCTTGAGCACCAGGATACGATCCGCCTGGGTACCGGGCGGCAGAGGCTCGCTCGGCCAATGGGCGTACAGCCCCAGGCACGTCAAAACCACGAGACCGATTCCCCACCGCCTCAACGCCTTCTTCCTCTGCACGGACAACGCGCCCATCGCAACTGCGCCCCTGAAGCCAAAAACCGGGAGACAATAAAGCGCGTCCGCCGGGCTGTCCACAGCGCAATACGAACCGTTTATATCCGTCTGGCGACCGGAAATACGGGAAGTGGTCCGGACTACAGGATAAACTTGGAAAGGTCTACGTTCCTGGCCAGTTCTCCGACGCGGTCGCGAACGGTATCGGCGTTGATGACCACCGTCTCTCCGGACCGTTCCGTCGCCGTGAAGCTGACTTCATCCAGCAGGCGTTCCAGCACGGTATGCAGCCGTCGCGCGCCGATGTTCTCGACATTGCGGTTGATTTCCGCCGCCAGATCGGCAATGGCGACAATGGAATCCTCCGAAAATTCCAGCTTTACCTCTTCCGTCGCCAGCAAAGCCCGGTATTGCTTGATGAGGCTGGCCTCCGGTTCGGTAAGGATTCGCACGAAATCATCCCGCGTCAACGCCTTCAACTCGACCCGGATGGGCAGACGCCCCTGGAGTTCCGGAAGGAGATCCGACGGCTTGGAAAGATGAAAGGCCCCGGAGGCGATGAAAAGAATATGATCGGTTCTCACCGAGCCATGCTTGGTGGGCACGGTCGTGCCTTCGATCAGCGGCAACAGATCCCGTTGTACGCCCTCGCGGGAGACGTCCCCCCCGACCCTCTCCTCGCGGCCACAGATCTTGTCCAGTTCATCCAGAAAGACGATACCGTTGTTCTCCACGGCAGCTATGGCCTCCTTGACCACCTTTTCCTGATCCAGGAGCTTGTCCCCCTCCTCACCAACCAGGACTTCGTAGGAATCGGCCACGGTCATCTTGCGGGGCTTGGAGCGGCCACCGAATGCCTTTCCGAAAATCTCACCGAAGTTGAGCATGCCCATCTGGGCACCGGGCAGACCCGGAATATCGATGGTGGGCATGTTGAGGTTACCACCGGAATCCTGAAGCTCCAGTTCCACTTCGCGGTCGTTGATCCGGCCTTCCCGCAGCATCTTGCGGAATTTCTGCCGGGTCTCGGTGCTGGCCGCGGCCCCGACCAGGGCATCCAGCAGACGGTCCTCCGCCGCGAGTTCGGCTTTGGCACGTACCTGCTTGCGCAGCCTCTCCCGGGTCATGGTGATGGCACTCTCCACAAGATCGCGGATGATGCTCTCCACGTCACGGCCGACGTACCCCACCTCCGTGAACTTGGTCGCTTCCACCTTCAGGAACGGTGCCTGGGCCAGCCTCGCCAGCCTGCGGGCGATTTCGGTCTTGCCGACCCCGGTGGGGCCGATCATCAGGATATTCTTGGGCAGAACCTCTTCCCGGAGCGCCTCGGGAAGCTGCTGACGACGCCAGCGGTTCCGCAGGGCGATAGCGACGGCGCGCTTGGCGTCGTCCTGGCCGATGATGTAGCGATCCAGTTCCGAGACGATTTCCCGTGGCGTGAAGGCGTTCATAGGCTCTCGACCGTTACGTTCTCGTTGGTATAGATGCAGAGGCCAGCGGCGATCCGCATCGCGCGGCGGGCGATGGCCATGGCGTCCAGTCCCTCCACCTCCACCAGGGCACGGGCCGCCGCCAGGGCATAGTTCCCGCCGGAACCGATACCGATCAGGCCGTCCTCCGGCTCCAGCACGTCACCGGTCCCGGACAGCACCAGGGAGACATCCCGGTCGGCCACGGCCATCATCGCTTCCAGTCGTCGGAGGTAGCGGTCGGTGCGCCAGTCCTTTGCCAGCTCGACACAGGCACGGACCAGTTGACCGGTGTGTTTCTCAAGCTTCGCCTCCAACCGTTCGAACAGCGTGAAGGCATCGGCCGTGGCTCCGGCGAATCCGGCGATGATACCGCCGCCGCCTAGTCGCCGAACCTTGCGGGCATTGGACTTCAGCACCGTCTGGCCCAGAGTCACCTGCCCGTCGCCGGCGATCACCACCTGCCCCCCCTTGCGGACGCACAGGATTGTCGTGCCATGCCACAGAGTCTCGTCGCGCGTATGCATGATCCTACCGGCCCATCATCCCCGTCACCCGGCACCCGCCCCAGGCACGGCGACCCTAGCACACTCGCGAGCAGGATGCACCGGCCGCCTGTCAGCCCCGCACGGCGGTATCACCAGGGTAATCGGGTGAAAATAGGAATTATACCAGACCGAGATGAGCTTGACTCATCACGGTCTGGGACTGGCGCATTGAGCGCCCGCGCACCCGGGTGCGCGCAAGCCCAGGGCGCGGACGCGCCCGCCCGGCAACTGAGGGACA
>JBKACM010000096.1:0-9183 GCA_046269335.1 Alphaproteobacteria bacterium
ATGGCGGAGCGGAAACGGGGGCAGGAAATCCGGGGCCTTTCCGGGAGACTTGGCCTCCCGGACGCCATGGTGGACGATCATATCACGCGCGGTACCTCTCTGGATGAGTTTCGTGCCGTCGCTCTTGAGCACGTAGCGGCTCGGTCGGCGGGAACGACGATCAGCGGCCACCATGGGTCCGTCCAGATGGGAGCCAGTGGCGACGATCCTGCGGTCAAGGTCCGGGCGATGGCCGAAGCGATTTCCGTGCGGTTTCTGCCGTCCTCCATGGTTTCCGGGAACGCTCCTTCCGAGCACGCCCGCAGCTATACTGGCTACTCGGTGCTCGATATGGGTGCCGAGCTTCTTGAGGCTCGCGGTGAGCGGGTTGGTCGTGGCGACAGAAACCGCCTGGTGATGCGGGCGCTGGGAACGAGCGACTTTCCGATCTTGTTGGCCTCGGCGTCCGACAAGATCTTGCTGTCCGCCTACCAGCTTGTGCCGACGACGTACCGTCGTATTGCCGCTCAGCGCGATCTGAATGATTTCAAGACCAAGAATTTGGTCCGAGTTGGAGAATTCCCGGACCTGCTGCCGGTAGCCGAAAACGGGGAATACAAGGCGGGAGCCCTGTCGGAAGGCAAGGAAACCGCCAGGCTCACCAGTGTTGGTCGCAGGTTAATGCTGACGCGTCAAGCCCTGATCAATGACGACCTGGGTGCGCTGGCGGATTTCGCGCGCGGGGCCGCGGGTTCCGCGGCGCGCTATGAAAACGCCACGGTGTGGGCTGTGCTGACCGGCAACGCAAAGTTGGGAGACGGCAAGGGGCTGTTCCACGCCGACCATTACAACCTTGCGGCGAATGCGGACGTTGGGGCAATTTCGGTGACGACGGTCGGATACGGGCGGGAGGCTGTTCGGATTCAGAAGACCCCGGATGGAAATCATCTCAACCAGGGGCCTGTGTTGCTGGTTGTGCCTGCGTCTCTGGAGACGAGAGCGGAGCAGTTCGTCAGTCCGTTTGCCTATCCGGCTACTCCCGATGCTGTCGTGCCGGAGCGGCTTCGCAGTTTGAATCTGGTGGTCGAGTCTCTCCTCGATGCGGACAGTCGGACCGGTTGGTATCTGGCCTGCGATCCCAATATCCTGCCTGGAATCCAGTACGGTTGGCTTTCCGGGAATTCGGGACCGCAGACCTATCAGGAGGTCAAGCCGGGGGTCGGTATCGAGTTTCAGGTATGGGAGGATTTTTACGCCGCGCCCCTGGATTATCGGCCGTGGCACAAAAATCCGGGCGCGTAACATCGCTTTCAGAAACCATGCGCGGTTGGGCGGCTTCGGCCGCCCAGCGCATTTTTACGGGGTAGGGTCATGAAAAATTTTGTCCAGGAAGGGGAGCGACTGACCGTTGCGGCACCTTCGGCTCTTACGTCTGGCCAACCGTTTATGGTCGGTTCGACGTTGTTTGGTGTCGCGTCGGGAGCAGCTGCCCAGGGTGACGATGTGGTCATGATGACCGAGGGTGTCTTTGACCTGCCGAAGGTCAGCGCTCAGGCGTGGTCGGCTGGTGACAGGGTGTACTGGGATGCGGGCGCCTCCAAGCTCACCAATGTTAACGCCGGCGATCCCCTTGCCGGGATTGCTGTGGCGGCGGCGGCAAATCCGTCCGCTACTGGCCGCGTCCTGCTGGGGGATGCTGTCCATATTGTGCGTCCGACCGTGCTTTGCGGACGTCTCGCGGACGTCTCCACGGCTGCCAGCACGTTCGTGGTGGCACCGCATGCTGGTACAATTACCGGCCTCAAGACTGTTTTGGAGGGGGCGATCACGGTAGCGGATGCCGCGGTGGCCCTGAAGCTGGGCGGTGTTGCGGTGACCAATGGGGCGGTGACGGTGGCTCATGCCGGATCGGCCGCCGGGGATGTCGATACGGCGACTCCTACCGCTGCCAACGTTGTTGCCGCAGGTGATGCGATCGAAGTCGCCAGCGATGGAGCCAGCACCACGGTGGCTGGTCTTGTCGTCCAGATTGAGGTTACCCCGTGACCACGGCCTTCCATCGTGCCGCATCTGTTCTGGTGGGTAATCAGGAGCGAGCCGAGAGTGTGATCTACACGACGACCGCCACGGGGGAAACGCAGATCCTGCGAGCCATCCGGTCCGCGCCAACGGCGGCGGTCAACATGTTTGGTGTGGATATCTCGTCGGCGACCACGAGTTTCAGGGTTCGGCAGGCGGACGTGGCGAATCCTGTGGCCGGCGACATCATCACCCTTTCGGATGCGACGTCGTATCAAGTGCAGGCGGGTCCCAAGGCTGATGCGCTGGCCATCTGGTGGGACCTGGATGTGGCGCCAGCATGACAACAAAGCGAGAACATGCGCTCTCCACGCTGATCAATTGCCTGGGCGGAATTGGTGGCGTGGTTGTTGAACGAAATAGCGCGCTTCCGGTCCAGGTGCCGCCTGCTGGTCGTATCATCGTCCGTGATGGTGATCCTGGGGACCCCGAAATTTTTTTGGGCCAGCCCCCAGCATACGAGTGGACTCATACCGTACCGGTAGACGTCCTGACGCAAAAAGCAGACAGCGGCAATCGCGTTGCTCAGCTTGACGGTCTTCTGGCGACAATCGGTGTGCGTCTTACGGCCGATCGCACCCTTGGAGGGGTGGTCGATCATCTTGAGGTTGGCCCCCCCGAAATACTCGATGAACATGCCTTCGGTTCTGCCCCTGTCAGGGGTGCCACGGTCGTCGTTACCCTCACATACATCAGTGCCGGCGCGCTCGCCTGAGCCGTTGGGCCAAGTGGAGAAAAGCAATGACAGCACGCGCACGCGGCTCGGATGCGTCGCTACAAGTCGGGGTGGAGACCGATTATGGCGTTGCGGCGGCAAGCGCCTACTCCCTCTACTGTAGCAGTGTTACGTTCGGAGCGCAGATCGGCCTTGAAAATTCGGATCTTATCGGTGTCGGCCGGGAGCCCTCCGATGCGACCGATGGTTCCATTGACGTTAAGCCGCAAGTAACCGTCCCGGTAGATCTTCGCGAGTTTGGGGTTTGGTTGATGCTTCTACTTGGTCCTCCGGTAACAAGTGGATCGAATCCCAGCACTCATGAGTTTTCTTCTGGGGCTGCCACCTTGCCGAGCGCGACTCTTGATGTCGGCTTTGTGGCACTCAGCAAATACTATCGTCAGTTGGGATTTGTTGCGAATGAACTCAAACTGGATTGGCGGCCGGATGGAAAACCGGCAGCCACCATTACTGGGGTGGCTCAATCGGAGAGTCTGTCGGGGACAGTCCTGGATGCCACCCCCACCACGCTGGCGATCAGCCGATTTTCGGCCCGCGAAGGGTTCGTCAAGTCGGGTGGTGTTTCGGTTGGCAATCTGGTCGGCGGCAATCTGAGCTACTCCAATGGGGTGGATGTAGTTCGAACCATCCGGTCTGATGGATTGATCGAAGGAATCGACCCCGGCATGGTAGCGCTGAGCGGTGAAATCCGCGTCAGGCTCTCGGATCTTGCCATTCTCGACGCGGCGGACAGCCGAACCCCTGTCAGCCTGGAGTTCGGCTATTACCGGTCCGCGTCAAAAAGCATAACGTTTACGTTGCATAGGGCGCTTTTGTCCAAGCCGCAAAAGCAACTGAATGGCGCTGCCGGCTTGGAAGTGACGCTGCCGTTTCAGGCGTCACGATCCGCGAGCGATGGTAATAAATCAATGACGGTTACCCTCGTGAACGATGTCGCTGGGTACTCATGATACGAACAAGTTTCAAGTTCGGCGGGGATTTTGGACCTTTTTTTCGGGATGCGGAAAAAACTGCTCGAGAAGCTGCGGGCCGTGCCATTTGGGAAAATGCCGAAACACTCAAGAATGAGTTGCGAGGTCAGGTATTGCAATCCGGCCTCGGACCTCGCCTCGCCGGATCATGGAAGATCAAGCACTATTCTGATCTTGGGAGGGGACAGTCAGCGGTAGTGTACTCGACCGCGCCCAAAATTATCGATGCGTTCGAAAGAGGAGTAACAATCCAGGGAAAAGATGGAGCGTGGCTAGCTATACCTCTACCCGCAGCGTCTAAGATTGTCTTGCACAAAAGGGTTACTATTCACAATTTAGAACAAGTATTACATGTTAAAGTAAGATTTGTATACCTGCGCGGCCGCGCTTCTTTATTGGTGGCCGACATGCGAGAAAGCTCTACAAAAGAAGGAGTATATCGGGCTCCGTCGAAACGCACTATGAAATCTGGGGAAAAAATTGTCACAGTGCCGATGTTTATTTTGGTGCGACAAGTAAAATTAAGTAAACGCTTGGATATTGCTGGTGCCGAATCACGGGCTATGAATAGATTTGCGGATTATTTAGCAAAAAACCTTGCATAACAATCAGGAGAATCAAGACCATGCTGAAAATTCTCACCATTCCTGAGGTCGTTACGATCGAGATGCCAATTCTCCCTGGTGTCACCTTCGAGTGCCGCCCTCCGACTACGGCCCTGGTTGAACAGGCTCGCGCCGAAGCTCGGCGGGCCGTAACCGACGATCCCAGAGATGGCGCCACGGAAGAGGCCTACACCCTTGCCATGCTCAAGGCGGCCGTGATTTCTTGGACCGGTGTCGCCGACCAGGACGGCCAGCCGGCCCCGGTGACCGAGGCCAATCTCGCTGCATTTTCCAAGATCCATCCCTTCGCCGGCTTGTGGAGATCTGAGTACCTGAGTTCGCTTGTTGAAAAATTTTTGGAGGGGGAAGGTTGCGCGCCCTCGCCGAGTGGCACTGTGGCGGGGGTGCGGAATACTGCGGAAGGTGCCGAGAATCAGACCTCCCATGCGCCCGGGGCGAGCGTGTAAACGGCAAGCTCTGCTCCTATGTCGAGAACGAACCGCAAACCAAAGCTGGATGGCAGGCATGGGATGCCGTCACGTCCTGTTTGGGACAGTTACGATTGGCACCAAGCGGCCACGTGCTTGGATTTGACATGACCGCCGTTCTGCTGGTGGCTCAGGCCAAAGGATACGACGTCACTTCTCTCGTAGACTTGTTGTTTGCGGCGGAAAAAGGGGTGGTCATGGGGATCAATAAACAGCGGGACGAAGAGTAGTGGCGCAAAGTACGGTCGGTGTACGGCTGCAAGTACAGGGAGAGGATGATCTTCGCCGCCTCTTTACTGAACTCGATACTTTTGGCCGCAAATCCATGGACAGCGTATCAACGGCAGCGCAGTCTGTGGGTGAGAAATTCGCCACCATCGGGCGTGTAGCCAACGACAACGCCATTCGGGTTCGGGATTTCGGCAACGCGGCCATCCGTGAATTGTCAGGAATTGCCGGCTCAGCGGCCTCCGCCGCTACTTCGGTGAGCGGCATCGCCGCCGCCTTTGGTCATCAGGGTATTTCCACCGGTGCGGCTGCGATTGCCACCAGTCTTTCCGCCGTTGCCAACAGCCAGAACGGTGTAAGGGAGGCCACCGAAGAATCTGAACGCGCCTGGGTTTCGTGGACTGCTGGCATCGTTGCGACCGCCGCGGCTGCTGGGGTGCTTTACGTCGCCTACCAGGCCGTGGCGGCGGTGCTGCGTGAAACGGACGACCTGATTGGCGGCAACCACTTCGCCCTGTTGTCCGAGGGTGCCCGCGCCTTCGCCGACCGGCTTCAGGATCTGTCGATCAAAACCGGTATCTCTACCGCCGAACTACGCAATCTTTCCGCGATCCAAAAAGAGCTTGGGGTTAACGAGGCCCAGGCCACTGGCATCGCTACCCATCTCAGCCACGCCCTGAGCGACAACACCTCCGCCGCCGAGCAGGCGCGCAAGGCCATCCAGGGACTTGGTGTCGACCTTGATGACATTCGCGCCGCTGATTACCCGAAGGTGTTCGACCGGGTAGTGGCGGCCCTCAATCAGTACCGGGACGGCCGCGAGAAGGCCGCCGCGGTGAAGATGATCTTCGGCACCGACGATCTTACGGTATTGAAGGCTCTGGCCAACGCCAGCCCGATCTGGTCGGAGACTACCGAGCGCGCCAACGCCTATGCTGATGCCACCGCGCTCTTGATCCGCCGTCATGGCGAGGAGGTGGAGGCGATCAAGAACCAAAAATCCTGGCTCGGGGAAATGGTCGCGTCCCTTGGAGAGGCCACCACCCGCAGCGAGGAGTTCCGCAACGCCCAGGCCTACGCAGCCCAGGAAATCACTGGGGCCTCAGCCAAGTATTTCGCCGGCACCAGTGCTTGGCTGATAAATTTCTCCGGCGCGGTTACCTTTGCCAAGGAAACCCTGAAGGGGTTTGGTGATTACCTCCAGGTGCTGGGCCATGGCGTTGCGCCTGGCCTGATCCCGGCCTTGGAGGTCCCGAACACCGCTGATCCCCGCGCTACTCCGCCGCCATCGCCAGAGATGCTGAAACTCGGCACAGATTTCACCGCCAGATACGACCCGGCGATCGCCGCGGCGGCCAAATACCGTACCGAGATCGAGGCCCTCGATCGACTGTACAAGGATGGCGCCGTCGATCTGGAGCATTACATCGCGCTCACCGTGAAAATCGGCGAGGCGATGACCGGCGACACCTACAAAGCCAGGGAACATCTGCAAGCCCTGCGTGAGGTAGCGGCGGCGGCATCCCAGGGACCGGCGGCGGAGGCCCGGCAAGCAGCAATATCCGGTGCCCACGAGCAGGCCCTGGCCAGCGGCCAACCCGAGGCGGCCCTTCGTCAGCAGAAGCTGGACGAACTGGCCGCCAACCAGGAGAAAAGCCGCAACGCCGCGATTTTTACCCTGCGCCAGCAGGCGGCCGCCTACGACGCCCTGACCGCCGCCACGGCTCGCGGAGCCGATGCCCAGACGGCGGCTCAGGTCAAGAACGCCACCGCGTCCGAGGAATCCAAGAATGGCGTGGCGGGATTGAAAGACTGGGCGGCGGCCTATGTGCAAGCCCAAGCCGCCAAGCAAAAGTACGAGGACGCCAGCAAGGCGGCCCAGAAAAGTCGGGAAAGCGCCGACTGGGGCGCCAGGATCGATCGCGAAATCGCCGCCAATCAGGCCCTGACCGCCGCTTATCGTTCCGGCGATCAGGAAATCATCAACAATGCCAAAACCAGGGCCGAAGTCGCGGCCAAGGCCGAGGAAGCCCACAAATCCACCGGCATCGCCGTAGATCAGGCGGCTGCCGCCCTACAGCGACTCAATCAGAGCAAACGGGACGCCGCTCGTGAGGAATGGATCGTCGGCATTGACCGCGAAATTACAGCCAACACGGGTCTTTCTGAGGCCTATCGCACTGGAAATATCGAGGTGATCCGCCGCGCCGAACTGGCCAGGCAAGCCGAGGAGGCCCATAAAAAGTTTGGAATTTCGGTGGCCGAAGCCACCGACCAGCTTGAACGCCAGCATGCGGCATTGGCCGCATCCGGAATCGCCAAGGGCCAGTCTGATTTTATGGAAGAAATCGAACTTCTAGAGAAAAATCTCGCGGCCAGAATAGCCAACGACCCAGTTTCTGCCCAAAAAGCTGCCATTGACAGCAAGGTAGCACAGTATAGGAGAAATAACCCGTTCGCATCAGAAGAAGATATTGCACGGCAATATTCGCTTCTTGTTAAAAAGAACGACCTTGAACAGAGAAGTAAAGTTGAAGAAATCAGGTTTAGTCTTGATCCAAAAAAGCGAGCTGACTTTGCAATCAAAGAACTTGTGGCGCTTAAAGAGCACGGTCTCGAGCAAAAAGAATTCGATCAGCTCAGCAAACAGATCAATCGCGACTACCAGCGTGGTCAGAACGAAAATCTTATGGCAACAGAGACGTTCGCCGGCGGGGCGGCGGCGGCTTTTAATAGCTACGCCCAAAACGCCGGAAATGCGGCCGTTCAAGCGGCCCAGGTCGTGAGTCACTCGCTGCAGAAAATAGAGGACGGACTTACCGGGTTCATACTCGGAACGAAGACTGCGGAGCAGGCGGCGAAAGAGTTCGTGGCGTCCCTGATTGAGGACATGGTCCGGCTGGCCGTGCGTCAGGCCATTGTCGCTCCGTTGGCTGGAATGGCCGGCGGCTTGCTTGGGAGCGCGTTCGGTGGGATTGGCGGCGGCAGTTTGTCAGCCGGGGTAGCCCATTCCGGCGGTATTGTCGGCGCCCCAGGCATGGAGACGCGCTCGGCCGCGCCGGCCTGGTGGATCAATGCGCCGCGCTACCATGCCGGCGGCAGGATCGGCCTGCGACCCGATGAGGTTCCAATCATCGCCCAAAAGGGAGAAATGGTGCTGACCGCCGCGCAACAGCGGAGCCTGGGCCAAGGGAGTGTCGTCGTGAATCAAACCTTCAACACGGCCGGGGCGAGTAGCGTGGATAACGCGGTAATGGAGCGGTGGGCGAGGCAGATAAAAAGCGAGACGCTGGCGGCAGTTGCGAATGGGCGAAGTCGTGGGGGTCCGTTCGCCAAGTCTCTGGCCGGATAAGTTGGAACACCCACAGTGACAACCTCGTACCCTCTATCCTTGCCGAGTGTTTTGCCAAATCCAAGTCATGTAGAATTTTCGTATTCGACAATTGTCTCCGTTGGAGAGTCTCCATTTACCGGACAGCAGCAAGTGCAGGTCTTCCCCGGGCAGTGGTGGAACGCTGTTTTTGAATTCGCGCATCTGACACGAGCGCAGGGAGCTGCGATTGAGGCGTTTCTTGCGCGTCTGAATGGACGCGAGGGGACGTTTCTGCTGGGTCATCCACTTCATTCGACCCCTGCGGGGGTCGCGACCGGAGCCCCTGTTGTGCAAGGCGGAAATCAGTCCGGATCATCGCTGAAAACAGCGGGATGGACGCCCAATGTCACGGGAATCTTGCTCGCGGGCGACCACATCCAGATCGGCAGTGGCGCGACGGCGCGGCTGTATCGGATTACCGCAGATTCCGACAGCAACTCGTCTGGCGAGGCCGTATTGGAGGTGTGGCCCAAAATAAGACAATCCCCGATGCCTTCAGCAGATGGAGCCACAATCATCACGTCGAATCCAAAGAGCGTGTTCCGACTGAATCCTGACCAGGGCAAAAATTACGGTCTCGTCCGCTTGTCTCCGCCGGCAGTCTATACGTGGACGCTTCAGGCCAGAGAGGCGTTGTGATGGCGATATCTTTGACATCTGGCGTAGCCGCCGCAATTTCCGGCTCGGTCGTTTATCCTACGCTTCTTGTCAGGATCGATCTGGT
>JBKACM010000097.1:0-9098 GCA_046269335.1 Alphaproteobacteria bacterium
CGGTCGCGGCGATGGCATCGACGGTGCGCTTGGTGATCTTCGCCTGCATGTCGGGTCTCCCGGATGGTGCCTTCTGCCCGTGGCTTCCGCCCCACCACGGGAGCCACATGGAAGCCACGCGAGCGGCAAGAGCAGGTGACATGATGCAACGGGATGCAAGGGAATACCAGTGAAAATGCAGCTCTACGCAAGGCTGGAATACCGCAGACAACAGATAGCAGCTAAGGCCACGACACCTGCCCGGTACGCTCCGTCGCCGCCGACGAGGCCGAACGCCTCGTGTTCGCTCAGATACGGCGGGTCCTCCAGTCCCCCGAGGTCGCCGCCCGCGCCATCACCGCCGCGACCGAGGACAACGCGTCCGAGCCCGAGGCCATGGCCGCCCTGAGCCGGATCGACACCATCTGGGAGGAACTGTTCCCGGCCGAGCAGGCCCGCATCCTCAACCTCCTGGTCGAGCAGGTGGACGTGACCACCAGCGGCTTCGACTTGCGCCTCCGCACCGGCGGCCTGCGGCATCTCGTCGCCGAATTCAACCAGCCGGCCGCAGCGGAGTGAGCGCCATGGCCACCATCGACATCGAAACCATCACCATCCACATCCCGGTCGCCTTCAAACGGCGCGGTGGCCGCAAGCTGGTGCTGAGCCCCGACGGCTCGCCCGTGGCGCCCGTGCAGGCGGAAGCCCCGGAGGTGGACGACACCCTCAAGGCCGCCGTGATCAAGGCCCACCGCTGGCGCCGCCGCATCGAGTCCGGCCGAGCCGCGTCGATCACCGATCTCGCCGGACAGGAGAAGGTCACTGACAGCTACGTTCTGCGCCTCCTGGCGCTCACGTGTCTCGCTCCCGATATCACCGCCGCCATCCTCAATGGTCGCCACCCGCGAGGCCTGACCCTGAACGCCATGCTGAAGAAGGTTCCCGAAGGCTGGGACGAGCAGCGGACGCTGTGGGAGTTTCCTGGGGCGCGATGACGACGAACGGCGGCACCTGACCCGAAGGGGACGTTCGGCTGCCACAGCGTTATAACGGCCGGACAGCTTGGAAAGAGGCATTGTGCACACGAAATCGACTGCGTCGCAACGATGCATAACACGAACGCCAGTCAAAGAAAAATAGCCTGGACAATTGCGTAAATCGCGCTGACTAGGCTACGCGCATCCCGGCTGGTGCCGTCGGCCAGATTCAGAGTGACTGATTGCTCGCCAACTCCCCAGCCGCCCGCGTCAAAGCGACCTACACCCCATCCCTGACTTACCGATGCGTCTTTAATCTGCGCATTCTTCTTTACCGTGTAATGCTTTTGCTGGTTTGTGATCTCCTGGCACAATTTGATATCCGGGTCGTTCCTCAACGCTGTCGCTTGCGCCTTTTGGGCGGCGCTGACCGACGGATCCTTTTCAGTAATTTCGATCAGGTGGTATGCAGTCTTGAAAAAATCATCAAGGTCGTCCTTATGGACCTCCTTCGCTAGACGATCATTGACTCGCGTAAGCTTGGCAAAGTGCTCTTGCGCGGTAGTATGTAGCACCATGCTGGAAATCTCCCCTGAAACTTGACGTATTTGGCCGTGGATCAGGCAGCCCCTGAGTCACTACATTATCCGAATTGATAACGTGATACGCAATTGCCATTCTCCGGCCGAGCGTCCCCTCCCAGGGCCGTTCCGTTCTCGTTGGCCGAGCCACCCCTGGGTGCGCCGGCCCCGCCGGCATGCGGGCGTATGCCCGCAAGTCGACGTAGAAGCGGCCTCCGGCCGCTGGCCGGCGGGACGCAGGCGTTCCCAGGAACGAGAACTGAACAGCCCTGCGTCCCCTCCTGGCCCATAGCTGACGGTCGCCACTCGTCGGATGACGAGGGCAAGGTTTTCATCGTCACCCGTTGACCGCGTCCTTCAGCCGCTTGCCGGCGGTGAACTTGGCCTGGCGGGATGCGGCGATGGCGATCTTTTCCCCGGTGCGCGGGTTCCGGCCTTCCTTGGCCGGGACCGCCTTCACGTAGAAGGCGCCGAATCCGGAGAGGCGGATCTCGTCGCCATCTTTCAGCGCGGTGGTCATGGCACCGAGCAGGCCATCGACGGCCTTGTCGGCATCGGCCTTGGTGAGGCCAGCGGCGGCGGCCACGGCGGCAACGAGATCGAGCTTGTTCATCGCGGGCATTCCTTGGGTTGGCAGTACGCCCAGATAGCGCCCGTCGCAGCTGAAGATCAAGGGTTCCGGGGCGTTTCCACGGGGGCATTGTCGCAGTCCCTTCCGCCTGGGCGGCTAGGAGATGCGAACCCTCGGTACCGTACTGACAGATTCGAAAGTCGAACCATCCCCCTGAGCGGGATTTTCTCGAAACGCCGCATATTAGAAATATGTGTAATGCGCTGATTTTGCGCAATAAAAGTCGGTACGGTTTTACCGTACCTTTTGCGAGGCAGTTCAGTTCCCACAGAGAAAATTGGCCGCAGAGAGAGAAAGTGGGCCTTTGTGGCGGAGAGTCGGTACGGTTCTCCGAACGAAAATGGCGCGGAACTGCGCCATTTCTGTGCCTTGATCATGATGGAGAGCAGATTCTATTTGGCGTTATTGGCGGAGGGGGAGGGACGGATCTCTGAAACATTCTCCGACACTGCCACTTGGTCATTAGCGAAAAGTTTGAAGGTCATTTCGGTAGCGGAAGGGGGAATGCGAAATAGAAACCCATGCGAAATCAGAGTGCTGTTGCGTTCTTTGGCATTGCATCCACCCGCCATTGTTACCGTCCCGCCACCCCTCAAGCACGCCAAATACCATAGTCCGTAGCCGGGACATTTTTGCCATATCTACGCAAATCACATGTAGATGGGCGCGCAGACCTGTTGAATGCCACCATCAGTGCGTCGTGGGGTCACCGAACATGTCCTCCAGTTCGCGGGCATCAAGCAGGCGCTCACTCCACACATCCAGTTGATCACTGCCGGCTGCCCGAACGCGCGCTTCGATTTCAGGAGACAGCGGCCCATGCTTCCGACGGAGCTGGCGGAGCACAATCTCGGCCTTGCCCTCGGCCTTGCCCTCGGCCAACCACCGCCGCTTCCAGACTTCACCTTGTTTCGCCAGCATGGTTTGCATCTCCACCAGATCGTCGGGAATCGCGATCGAAGTTCCAAATCCCTCGATTGCCTGCCGCACCAGTTCGGTAAACAGGCTCTTCAATTGCTCGTAGCCCGGGTGTCGCCGAAACCAGCCGACAACCTCATCGATCAGGTCCGCCAATTCGTCCGGCTCGTGGGGTTGCTCCAATCGGAACAGCAGGGCGGCCAGACTATCGCGGGAGGCCAGATCGTCACCCGGCACGGCGCCCATATCGAGGAGATGGTAGCGGACACGCGGCTGCCAAGGCCAAAGCGGTGAGCCAGGAGGCAAGGCGATCATCTCGGCGATGTCGGCCGGTGCCAACCACCGTGGCTCACCGTTGTAGAGCAGCAGCATCAGAACGGGCGGCAGGCGATCGCCCGCCTTCAGTTTTTTCTCGGCGATGACGTGCTGCCACAGGAGGCCTTCGTAGACCTGCGTGCGCACAGGCATCCACCAGTCCACCGTGGATTGGAATTCGCAAAGGAGGTACAGGTATACATCCTCGCCACCGACCGTCGGGATGCGCCAGATCACGTCGCCTTCACGGCGGCTGCCGGTGCTGGCGTGAAATTTTGCGTTGACCCGCTCCATACGGCTGAAATCGAGGCCAGCGGCCATGGCTTCGGGCACGAACTCCCGGACAAGCTGCTCGACCATGATCGGATGCGAGAACAGACGATGATAGATGGAATCGGTCATCGGAACCGGCTGCCCCGTCAATCCGGTGGTCGTCGGCGGAACTGGTAGCATGCCGGCCATCAGTCCGCTACCGTCCTGCGCATGATGACATATATCACCCTGCTTCTTGCTACACTCCGTAATGTCTTCCGGGGGCGAGCGGCGCTTCAAATGGAAAACCTTGCCTTGCGTCAGCAGGTCGCCGTTCTGAGGCGGCGTACGCCACGACCTCGCCTGCGGTTCTGGGATCGGCTGTTCTGGGTGATGCTCTCGCGACTCTGGTCTCGGTGGCGCGACGCTCTCATCATAGTCAAGCCCGAGACGGTCATTGCATGGCATCGCAGAGGTTTCCGCCTATTCTGGCGATGGAAGTCGCGTCAGAAGCGAGCAGGACGGCCGCCAACGCCGAGAGAAGTCCGCGACCTCATCCGCCGGATGTGCCGGGAGAATCATTTGTGGGGCGCCCCACGAATTCACGGCGAGTTGCGGAAACTCGGCATCAATGTCTCCCAGGCCACCGTGTCGCGGTACGTGGTGCGTGGAAGGAAGCCGCCGTCCCAGACGTGGCGGACATTCCTCGACAACCATGCCGACTGCCTCGCGTCCATCGACTTCCTCGTCGTGTCCACGGCCGCGTTCAGGCTTCTGTACGTTTTCATCGTGCTCAGCCACGAGCGTCGGCGGATCGTCACCTTTGGTGTGACCGAGCATCCGACATCGGCATGGGTGGCCCGACAGATCCGGGAGGCCTTCCCCTGGGACACTGTGCCGAGATATCTGACCCGAGACCGCGACACCATATACGGCCCGGAGTTTCGTGCCACGAAGAAGGCGATGGGCATCAAGGAGGTCATAACGGCACCTCGCAGTCCATGGCAAAATCCGTATGTCGAGTGTGTGATTGGCTCGATCCGGAGGGAATGCCTGGACCATGTTATCGTGCTGAACGAGGTCCATCTGCGCCAGATACTTTCCTCTTACCTGAGCTATTATCTCGGGTTTCGTACCCACCTATCCCTGGGCAAGGATACCCCGGAACCCCGGCCGATCCAATCCCCAAGTGAGGGCGGGAGGATCGTCGCCCTCCCGCAAGTCGGCGGTCTCCACCATGGCTACGTCCGGCTGGCAGCCTGATCGGCGCTTCTTACCGTGATAGCTGGCCGCGCCACTGTGGCGCGGAAGGCTGGGGTATGCCACACGATCGGCACAAAAAGCGAACATTTGTCACCCCCGCTATCAGCCGTTCTTTGTCCGCCCATTCGCCCCCAGGCTACGCGGCGCTCCGGGGTCGATCATCATTGATGGCAGTTCCCGTTATGGGATATTGACGAATCACAGGGGCGAATCATGGCGCCATTCGAATCGATTCACGATCACCCGTCAATCGCCAAGCCGATCTTTTCGCCTCGTCAGGGAGTCGGGGTATACAAATATAAACTTATCAGATTTTGACGAACGACAACCCACACGTCAAACTGCCAGATAGGGCACCAGAGACAGGCGTCCATGGCTCAGCGTCGTGAATTAATACCTTGGAAGCGTAGGTCTTCAACATAAAAAGAAACCCCAGTACATCTCTCGGCGTCAAAAACTAACTCGGCAACAGGAGTCCACTTAAGTCCAGCGATTTCCCGTGTACTCAATCGGGCATAACACTCCAACTCAGATCGGGAGCGACGAAGAAGTTTATCCACTCCCTGCCGAAAGGGGGCCATATCAAATGGAAAAGGGCAGCCATTTTCGTAAACTGTAAGGAGTAAGCGTCCCGCTTCATCGATAAGGCCGAACGGGAACAGCCGACAGTCCATCGGGCGGACAGGATGTATCCCGCAACCGCCACTCCTGCGAAAAAAACAGCCACCCGAACGAGTCGGCCGTATACGGCCAACTCCATCCCCACCTACATCCGTGACGAATTCGCGTGACGAAATATGAGAAAAATCTACAATTTGCTCAATCTCATCCGAAAAAACGGTAAGGGTATAAGCATCGATACAACAATTCTTATTGTAGCATTCGCAGCAGAAGCTGAACTTCCCGCCGACTCCGTCGAGACAACTCAACGACTCGTCAATCAACCTCTCCGTCCTGCCCATCACCCCTCCGAACGGCCGATTCGGTCATCGGCCCCAGCGCTCTCTCGTGACGCAGGTAATAGCACAGCCGATCTCCATTTTCCAAAGAAGTTAGGAGGTGCGCCCAAAAATCGTTGAGTCCATCAATAGCTATGGCTGCCGCATTCGTTGCGGCCCAATATATTGATCCACAAATCGAACACAATGAATGCTTGCCGAGGCAAAAATTATTTCACCCACATCTGAATGCTCGGCCTGATCAACGACAAATATAACAAGTACACCTCACATTATTTTACAAACAGATCCATCCCGGTGTTTTCCACTGGTCGCCCTCTGAACGTAAAAAATTTCACAACCTCATTGTAAACAGCAGTTCCCCTTTCAAATTCCTGCGACGACGCCGCATCATAATTCGATCCTTCTTCGCTTGGACACAAATATGCTGGCCCTGACATCGGCTCATTTGGGAAATCCACCGCCGTACCAGAGAGCATGCCCTTCATATAAAAGGTCTTATTTATAACCGTACCAGCAGCATAGAGGTAAAATACCTCAGTCTCACTCTGGTCTTCGCCGATAACCGAAACTCGGCCATTAGGAAGAACCAGAACCGAACAACGGTATGATGTGCCCCAGCCCTTGCAATAAAAACTTATGCTTTTTGACCCCACCGGGCCGTGCGCCTCAAACCGGCAAGGAACCCTGTAAATAAAATCTCGATCATTTCCACCGAATGGCTTTGTATACAAATCATAATCCCCACACCGCTCGCGGGCAAACTTACTCGTCTCCTTCTGCCCAACCATGGTGCCATGGATCAATGTTACCTTATCGAGCTTCCCCAATGTCGTATAAATGTCGAAATCAGAAAGGCCGATGCTACGGCCAAAATCAAGTGGGTTAACCTCGTGGAACTGAGCTGCGTCGATACGAAGGCGGCCGGCAACATGTATCAGCATGGACTCTAACCGCCCCTGATCTGCTGCAGTTTCTCCACTTAGAACCCTTCCCAATGTAGCCTTATCAATGTTAAGAAGTCCGGCCAGCGCTGCCTTTTTCATGCCGCTCGCCTTAATTCCCAGCTCAATATTGGCCAGAATGACGCTTTTTTCTACCATAGCACCCAAACACCACAATGGTCACTGCTCATGCTTTTTCACTGGAAAAAGGTGCCTTGTTCCACTGGAAAAAGCTGCGGTCAACCTAACACAGGGGCGTGCAATCAACAACCGAAAAGAGAGGGTGCATGGCTTGCTTGTCAACGGCATTGGGCGGGCGACAACCGCAACGCAACGCGCCGCGTTGCGTTGCGGTCTGCATGGCGCCGATAGCCGCACGTCAGCGTCTCTGCGCGGCGTCCGCGTAGCAGTAATATATTGTTTCGAGCTTGATGGGGTATGTAGTAGGGAATAGAGTAATCTACGTAAGATAGGTGGCTGGGTGCGGCGATTGCATTGGTTGCAGGCACTTTGGTCTGGCACCGGGGCCGCGTTGGTCGAGGTAGGGTTGGCGTTCGTGGGATATCCCGGCGAGCGGTTTGAATGGATGATGGAGGGGTCGTTGGTTTCAAACACGTTAACGTTGGAGCGTCCCATGCCTAAACCGCAGGAGAGCGCCCGTCAACATCGTCCTGATGGTGTAGCCGAAGGCGCGACGAATTCCGTAGGCGTGGCTGCGCAGTCGGGGCTTCCGGACGGTGAAGGGGGCGCCGGTGAGTTGTTCGCTACGTTGGAGCAATGGCGGGTGGGTAACGGCCTGCACGGATATAGCGTTGCTGAACTCCGGGCTCGTTTGGAAGAAACGCGGCAAAAGGCCATGCGAGAGAATGGGTGAGCGGTGCCTGGGTTGTATTCTGCCGCGATCGGCGACTGCTTGAGAACTCTGGCTAACGAGATAAAAGGATTAACGGACGGACAGCTTAGCGTTTCGGTTAACGAAGACCGAATTGTGTCGGTTAGTCAAGGGTTCACACCGGATCCCAGCGAATGGATGCGGACGGAATGGCTCAGGTTTATGAAGGCCGTCGTCCGTGAGCGGCCGTTTATTACTGGGTCAATTCCGCCTGGATACTTGGGCCACGGCCTGAATGCGCAAGATATTATTGATGTTCTGACTATTGATGCGGCTGTTTCATTATTTAACCATGAACATTCGGGCGATTGCAAAATCAGGCTATGCCCGCATTTATTGTGCAAAAAAAGATTGACTAGGCGCAATATATGTTTGCGTGGTTATCTCCAAAGAACAATTGCGCTTTCGCTTACAGGATCGGGCACTGCCGAAAAGGCTTATGAAAAATTGATCCCGCTGGTTGATCGTGACACCAGTGACGCCCAAACCGAACAGGCAGTGGACAACATCGTTGGGAAATGTCGCAACAACACATGCCGTGAAAGACAGCCTTCTCGCGAGGGGTTTTTTTTTGATGGTATTGTGAAATTTCTTGGGTTGGTTATGCTCGTTATGCTTCTTGGAAAAGGGTGCTCCGTTATTATGGGCTCTTGATACCTCTTTCTCCGGTATCCCATCTGCGGAGGGGGCCTTCCTCAGCCATAGTCCTAAATCCGTGAATTCTCAAAAGCCGGTGGCGATCATGCCGGTGGGGGCGCGGCGCGCTGTCTGACGATGTCGGCGAGGCGAACGATGCTTGTCCCTCGTCAAAATTCTGTAGGCCGCAGAAATCCAGCCTTTCCGGGTGCGAGCG
This sequence comes from Alphaproteobacteria bacterium, assembly GCA_046269335.1. Taxonomy (GTDB): domain Bacteria; phylum Pseudomonadota; class Alphaproteobacteria; order Rhodospirillales; family Rhodospirillaceae; genus JADFXL01. Next base: position 8,565 of record JBKACM010000097.1, read on the forward strand.
ACAAACGGATGCATGACCGTTCATACCGGCGTTTAGACATCCTCTCCGCTTAACCAGAAACCATAAAGCGCGATAGGTGCGCTCCTCCGCGCGCTCTGCGTTTATTGCAAGGCTTCCCGCCCACCCGTTCGCCGCGACTCGGGGCGCGCCGCCACCCCCTACCTCTCCCTCGCAGTCTCATCCCCATACTTCTGCAAGGGTGCCAGGATGTATTCGATGGGGCGGCGGGTGCCGGTCTTGACCTCGGCGACCACGGTCATGCCGGCACTCAAGGGGATGCGCTTGCCCTTTTCCACGGTGACGAAGGCCTCGCCCAGGCCGAGGCGGATCGGGAAGACGAAGTCCCTGGTGGGGCTGTCCTCGTCCTTGATGGCGTCCAAGGACACCGTCTGCACCCGCGCCGGGAGGGTGCCGTATTTGGTGAAGGGGAGCGCGTCCACCTTGATCGCCGCTTCCTGGCCGACCTCGACGAAGGCGATGTCCTTGTTGGGGAGCTTGGCTTCCACCTCGAGCGTCGAGCCGGCCGGGACCACC
>JBKACM010000098.1:0-9096 GCA_046269335.1 Alphaproteobacteria bacterium
CTGGTTGCTCGCCTCTAGCGGAAGACTCTTAACGATCAGAAATGAATTGGGAGGCAAAGACATAATTTATAATTCCTAGTTATCCGTCATTGAGTGGGGTCCAAGGTGCCCCAGCCCGTACGTGACAATCTACCTTTTCGCGACCATATGTCAATGAACTCTTTTTTTGAGGATTGATATCGCATGAAGTATCTTGTTGAGATTATATATATTGTCTAGAGTTTAGTATTAGAATAACAGCCAAGCAGGCGCAACCAAACAGATCGCAATATCGGAAATAATACGACAAAGATTTGTTGTTTGTGTCTATATGATTATGTAGACGAGTTAATTTAATGACCATGTCGTGGCTAATTCCGAGAATATCTTGCATCTTGATGCGCTTCGATGCACCTAGACGGGCTATGATCACAGTGATGCGTCCAGGATCTCATGACTCGCGCCCTTACAATTAAAGATGCAGCATCTGGATTTCTGTACCACTGCCGTGTCGGAAAAGTGCTATCGGCGAATACACTTCGCGCATATGCGTTGGATCTGTCAAATTTCACGACCTTTATGGGGATTGAGTATCCTGTGGCTGCCATTACGCGAGACAGCCTGCGAGACTACGCAAAATATTTGTTGGAGGAAAAGGGGCTCAAGGAGGTCAGTCTGAAGCGGCGCATGGCTTGTCTCAAGGTCATGTTCCGGTGGCTGGAGAGGGAAGAAGTGATTTCCCTGGGCCCCTTTTACCGGCTCGATCTCAGCATCAAACTTCCCAAACGTCTACCACGGACGCTGACCCGTGATGAATTGTTCCGTCTTTTGGAAGCGGCACGAAACGCGGCTTTGGAGGCCGGATCTGGTGACGGGGCCACAGGGGACGGCAACCGAAAATTTTTCAATGCCCTGATAACGCGGGCGGCAATCGTTCTGATGGTAGCCACAGGCATGCGGGTCGGGGAAATCGTGGGTGTGGCGTGTGATAATGTCGATCTAGCCGACGGTATTATTCGAGTTCATGGCAAGGGGGACCGAGAACGCCGGGTTTACCTTGCCGGCGTGGAGACGATCCTTGCGCACTACCTGAAAATCCGAGGCGCAACCCAACCGAAAACCGATCGGCTGCTGGTGACGTGGACAGGGAACCTCCTCACAACTCAAGCGCTCCGCCGTCGCGTACGTCAGCTTGCGGTAGAGGCCGGTATACAGCGGCGCGTCACGCCCCATATGTTGCGGCACTCGGCGGCGACCTATCTGTTGGAGGCAGGGGTTGATATTCGCATCGTTCAGAAGCTTCTGGGCCATGCAAACATCAGTACCACGCAAATCTATACCGCTGTTTCCGACTCTGTCATCAAAACTGCCGTCGTCAACGCGAGCATTCTGGATCGCTTCCAGGGCAGGTGAAAGCCCGTCGTCGCCAGCTCGCTTCACGGGAAAATCAACACGAAAGCTAGACTCTGGGGTGGAAAGCATATACGCTTGGTAGTATTATACTTGCCGGTTTCGAAGGGAACGGAAATGGATTCTGTCGCGCCCGCCACCGCAAGCCCCTCATCTTCAAGCCGGACCATTGAAGACGTTCGATCATTCATCCATGAGTGTCTGTCGCTCAATCCGGTGGTCGTCCTCGGAAGTGGCGCTTCGGTCGGGTTCGGGTTACCGACGATGGCGGATTTGGCCAACTGCATCCACGAGGCCCTAAAAGGCGCAAAACTTACGCCCGAGGACCAAGAGAAATGGAAGAAATTGAAGGGGGACTTGGAACAGAATAAGATCGGCCTGGAAGCTGCACTCGATTCGATTGGCCTGGACGAGCACTCCGCCCTCTACGTCACGATCGTGGAGACGGTGTGGCGTGAGGTGACCTGGAAAGATCTTCTCGCCTTCGCAAAGGTCGTGAACGGCGAGGAGTTGCCCCATGCCCGATTGTTCAATTACCTGTTCGGCGGTTCGAGCCGTCGGGTCACCGTCATTACCCCCAACTATGATCGCTTGGCTGAATATGGCGCCGACCAGGTCCAGTGCTGTCACCGCACCGGCTTTTCGGCCGGATATCGGCGGCCCTGGCGCGGCGGTGACCGCAACCTGCGGTGCTTTCGCCCTGACATCCGGCAGGACGAGCGAACCGTAGACGTGCTCAAGGTGCATGGATCGGTGGACTGGTTCGTCGGAGAAGGGAACCCCGAAAACGTCCTCGGCCTGCCATTGGCGGCTGAAAACCAAGACTGCCTGAAGTTGCCCCCCGGCTTCCGGCCATTGATCGTTCCGCCCAGCAAGGAGAAATACCGCCAGGCCTTCCGCGATCCTTTCCGATCGCTGCTCGCCGAGGCCGACCGGGCGTTGAAGGCGGCCGAGGCGTTCCTCTGCGTCGGCTATGGCTTCAATGACGACCACATACAACCCTATCTGGTGCGGGCGTTGCGCCACCGCGCGAAGCCTGTCGTGATGGTGAGCCGTACGCTCACGGACAAGGCGGCCGAGATACTCCGCGGCGTATCTGGAAACCCGCGCTACTGTGCCGTGACGGCGAAGTTCGACGACGATGAGAAGCCCGTGCAGGGAAAGGCTCGGATCTTTACCCAGAATGCGCCGGACGGTGCGGTGGTCGACGGCGACGAATTGTGGTCCTTCGACGGCTTCGCCCGTGAGTTTTTGTGAGGGCATCCATGGCAGACCTCCGTTTCCGCGACGAGGAGGCCCTTGGCAGCGTGCTTGGCGTCGATACCGGGTCGGTCCAGGTTCGGGTTTTCGATGCCGACGCTCTGCGACGGCTGCAAGTCAACCGTCCCGTCCTGGTGCAAAGCCGACCCGGCAAAAACCTTCTCGGCATCGTCACACGAATCACCCGCAAGCTGCTCCCGCCCGACGAACCGGAAGACGACGGCAACAATGACAGTGCGGATGGCACCGTTGCCAGCGCGGACATGATCACCGTCGCGCTGATCGGTACCCTGTTGCAGCGAGGCAATAAACGCGGATCGGCGTTCCGCCGTGCCATTGAGGCCGTTCCGGAGGTGGACGCCCTGTGCTTTGCCCTGGAGGGCGACCGGCTGTCGGCCTTCATGCGTACGATTTCCGAAGCCAGCGACCAGCCGGGTCGGGCGCTTCTCCTCGGGCGCTATGCCCTGGATCCGTCGGCGGATGCCTTTCTCAACGGCGACAAGTTCTTTCAGCGCCACGCGGCGATCGTCGGCAGCACCGGTTCCGGAAAGTCGTGGACAACAACGCGCATCCTGGAGCAGATGGCGGCGCTCCCCAATGCCAATGCGCTGGTGTTCGATATTCACGGCGAATACCGCCCGCTGGAAGACGAAGGATTCCGCCATCTGCGCGTCGCCGGGCCGAAAGACCGCGATGGCGGCACGGTACCGGAGGACGTTCTTTTCCTGCCCTACTGGCTCCTGAACTACGAGTCCCTTCGCTCGCTGCTGATCGATCGCAGCGACCAGAATGCTCCCAACCAGGCCATGCTGATCGGCCGCAGCGTTTGGGAGGCCAAGGAAGAATTTTTGAAGAACGTGAAGGCGGACAAACTTCTTCAGGCCTTTACGGTGGACAGCCCGATACCCTTTTCCATGGATGGGGTCTTGACGCGGTTGAAGTCCCTGAACGCCGAGATGGTTTCCGGGACCAAGGCAGGCACTGAAAAACAGGGAGAATTCCACGGCAAGCTCGGCCGGATGATCGCCCGGCTGGAGGCCAGGAGCAGAGACCGCCGCCTTGGTTTCCTGTTCGGCGGTGGGGAAGAGACCTTGAAACTGGAGTGCCTTGACAAGCTGGCCATCTCGTTGCTGGCTGGCCGTCAGGAGCAGGCGAACCAGCGGGGCGGTGTGAAAATCATCGACTTCTCCGAGGTGCCGTCGGACGTTCTGCCCCTGATTGTCAGCATGGTCGCCCAGATGGCGTTCTCCGCCCAGCAGTGGACGCCTTCCGACCAAAGGCACCCCGTGGCCCTGTTCTGCGATGAGGCGCACAACTACATCCCGGACCGTGCCGAGGATGCCTCCGAGGCCAGCGTCGCCGTACATACGTTCGAACGCATCGCCAAGGAAGGCCGGAAGTACGGTGTCGGGCTGGTCGTCATCAGCCAGCGGCCAGCCGAAGTCAGCCGCACGGTGATCAGTCAGTGCAACAACGTGGTGACCATGCGCCTGACCAATCCCGAGGACCAGAGCCGGATCAAAGCCCTGCTGCCCGATACGCTGGCGGGCTTCACCGACATCCTGCCGGTTCTCGACACCGGCGAGGCCCTGGTGGTCGGCGACGCCAGCCTGCTGCCGAGCCGTGTGCGGATCGCCGAGCCTCGCCGCAAGCCGGACAGCCGCACCATCGCCTTCTGGCAGAAATGGGCATCGAACACCAAGGCCGGCGGCCTGGCTGCGGCAATGGAGGCTTGGCGGTACCAGGGCCACGTGCCGCGGGGATAGCCACTCCCAAGGAACCCTGAATAATCTGTGGGGGCGAGGAACGGGTTGGCGAAGATCTCCTGCCGGCGGTCACTCTATCCAGAGCGCTTCCGTCAGAACAGACCTTAATTCCGGCCGGGGGTTCCGAACCATCCGGACAAGATTGTCCGTCCGAGACTCATCGCCGAAAGCAAGATCCCGCAGGCAATGAACGAAGCGCAAGACCGGTGAATCCACGTCGACCGTCACCGCGGCCAACTCGGAAAAGGGGGAGTCGACCGGGATGTCATAGTGACCAAAGAGATAAAGCCAGATGTCCACCATCAGCAGCGCCGCAGCGGTAAAAATGGAAGTTCCATCCCGCCGGCCGTCCCGCAGCGAGTCAATCGTCGCCCGCTGGACGTCGGGCTGGAACAGGTAGAGCCGATCGGGCAGGCCGGGAAGAAGACGGATGCGCAGAGCTTCGATCCACAAGGGCTGCGGTTCAAGTTGCAGCGCTGTGCTGATATCTTCCAGCAGAGGTGCGGCAATGACCTGTTCCGCGATTAACAACGACCACTCGGTCCAACGCCGAACCCGAACCCGATCCCGAGCCCGATCCCGATCCCGATCCCTGGCCGGATCAAAACCTAAGCCTGGCCTTTCCTTCACGGCGGCAAGCATATTCCGGGTGAAATCGTAAAAAGGTCCACCGCCAGATCCTCCAATCAAACAGGCCAATTGCAATCGAAATATCCTATCTGCCTGCGGTATCGGTGCGGCGGACGGAAAGAGTGCGACTTGTGCCGCAGCGGAAAAATTATGGAACGAGTCCGTCAACACAGATGACCGCAGGACTGAAAACAGGTCGCTCCAAAAAGCTTCCCTGCCTGGAAGGTTTACAGCAGATTCAACGCCTCGCAGCAGCCACCGCATCATTCCGGTCATGTCCGGCATCGAGCCCTCGCTCTCCAGCCGTTCCACCCAGGGAAGGAAGCGCTGTTCCGGCAAGCGGGTGGCGTAGGCGGCCAGCACCAGGTTTGCCCGCCCCGTCCCCGATGACAAATCTTGCCATGCCTTTTCCATCGCCGCTTCCCAGGCTGCGTCTGCATTGGCCTCCCGCATCGTCACCGCGCGCAGCAGCGGCACCAGCGCCGTCGCCGTCGATTCATCGGTCCGGGTCGCCAGAGCCATCAGGATGCGAAACAGAATGTCCTCGTGGCGTTCCTCCGCCGCCGGCACGCGGTCCAGCAGCACGCCTCCCAGAAGCCCGGTCAGAACCCTGCCGCGGTCCCGTTCTTCCTCGTCCAGGATGTGCGCGAGCAGGCGTTCCTGGCTCTCCTCCGAACGACGGGCGGCGATCAACAGACGGGTGACCTCGCTCCAGCGTGGATCCCGGATGCGGTCCTTCAGAACTTCCCATACGAAAGGGTCGCCTTCACCCTCCGATCGCGTGTTGATATGGCGGGCGGTCAGGTACTCCTGGAAGGTCAAATGCACGAAGCTGTACCGTTCGGCGCCGGCTTCCACCAGCAGGCCGGCCTTGTCCCGTACGAACGACAGAAATTCCTCGGCGGACTCTTCCGCCTGCGCGCGCTCGGTCTTTTCGACCTCCTGCATATGTTTCGCGAGCATGTTGACGAGGTCGTCATGAACGACGACGGCACGCTGACCATGCCCGCTGCCGCCGGCCTGTTCATGCATCCATTGGGCGATCGCTTCCATCCGCCGCTGATTGCGCCGATCCTCGACGCCTCGTTTCTTTGGGATGGTTTCGCGATATTTCCATACGTACCACGTGATCAGAAGCGTTTCCACGCACTTTTCGTAAAGCAGGACCCGCTGGTCGGGCAACACGGCGTCGACCCGGTGAACAAGAACGATGATCGTCAGCAGGAGCGGATTGGTGGCGAGATCGCGGATGGGCTGGCTGTCGGGGTCGGTCAGGACGCTCATCAGGCTGTCGACATTTTCCCGGCGTTCGCGATCATCTTCGACCCGTTCCGCGTACCATTCCGACGCGAAACGTCTCATGTCCTCGGGCAGCAGCGGTGCGACGCGGCAATGATGGAAGAGGTCGCCGGAAAAGCGGGCTTCGCTTTCGTATCCGACGATCCGTGAGGTCACCAGGATCGTGTTGCGCGGGTACATCGTGGCCAGCGCCTCGACACGCTCCCGGATGCGACGCTTGAATCCGACATCCGGAAGCTCATCGACGCCATCGAAAAGAATAATGGCCTGACACGTTTCAAGGTAATAGGAAATGAACTCGTTATCTCCAAAAGGAATGGAGAAGTCAGCGTAAATGCTTTGTTTGATATAGTCAATAAGAGATAAATTCACATTGCTTTTCAGTTCGTCAGAGTATCGGCGGAGCGTGACCAGAACGGGCAGACGACCATCCTGTCTGCCGTCGCAGCGTTTCTGCAACCTTTCACTGTGACCGACCAGCGCCATGAACCGAAGCAGGGTGGATTTCCCCGATCCCGGATCCCCGAGGATCACCGTTCTCCGTCCGGCCTCCAGATATTCCAGGGGATTGGTGCGATATCCCTGCCCATCCGCTGTCGTGTCGGCCACCTCCGCGATGGTGGCAAGCGGGATATAGATGTTGCCCATTTCGACGCCGCGCGTGGCTTCCTCCTTACGGACCGACATGCCGACGAATTCAATCCGCCCATAACGCCTCAGCATGCCGTCCACATAGGCACGGCGTGTTTCTTCGATCTTGTTCCTGCGCACCGATCCTTCCGGCACCAATTCTGGATAATAACGCAAACACAAGGCGGGAGCCTTCGCAAACAAGCCCTGCAATTTCCTGTGCCCGAAATGCTCTATATCGAACGGCAGCGATAACGATGCCTTTAATCCTCGGAACCACGTGACATCGCCGCCACCTTTCTTGTGAGACGATTCGACAAGGTCATCCGGCGTGACGATGATGACCTTTTTTATTTTTGTCTTTTCATGTTGGCTCTTACATTTCGCTAATGCATCAGCGATCTCGCGCCGGTGATCCGATGACAAGGGGGAGGGAAAGAATTTGTATTGATAGCCGACGTTCCCCCCGTCCTCGAAGCTGTCGAGCCCTCCCCAGTCGCCGGCTCGGTCACTGAACAGGGTTAACGTCCGGCCGTCCTGGCGTGCCTCGAAAAAAAGCAGCAGATCGACGATCCGCGCAAACTCGTTGCCACCCTCCCGCCCTTGGGGGAGAAGTTCGGACAGTCTCCTCACTTCCATCAATCTGTTCGACATTGCGGGAACTGATAACTATCAAAGGTTGCTAACCTTAACACACCCCTCGCTGTTTTGCCACGTAGATGATGAGTGGCCATCGAATCTCGGTCTCAGCGCGTACTGACCTTTTTCACCATCCCCTCCGCTTAACCAAACATCACGAGGCGCAAACCAACCCGCAATTTACGCGCAATGCGTTCATGTCATGGCTTCCGGGCCCAGGTGCACTCGCGACTCGAGTTGTGCCGAGACACCGGATACGGGTTTTCTCTGAAAACATGCCACCGGCTCATCCGTGCGGCCGGCTGGTGGCGTGTACGTTCCGCATCTTCTCGACCAGGGTCTTCACCGCGCGGTTCAGCGGCTTGGACAATCGGCCGGTGTGGCCCGGTGTTTTTGCCCCCATCCGGTCGGCGGTCGTCTTGAGGCGGGCGATGTCCACGGCGCCGCCAACCGTTCTGCCGCTGGATTGAGACAGGGTGGCGACGTGGATGGCGGTCACCAGGGGGGCACCATCACGCCAGATCATTACCGGCGCGCCGGAATCACCATGGACGGCATCGCAATCATGGGTCAGGAGTCCCTGGGCCAGCACGCCCAGGAGGCGACAACCGATGTGTGCGGTGGGCACGTGCTTGCGGTCCTGGCCATAGCCGACGGTAGTCACGTATTCCGCTCCGCTCCGTCCGTCGGCCAGGGCCAGCCAGCCGACCGTCTCCCCCAGCGGTTCGGACAGTTCGAGCAGCGCCCAGTCATGGGCCGCATGCGCCGGGTCGTATTTTTCGCCGAAGCGCCAGTCCGGAGCCAGCACCGCGCGGGTCACCTCCGAGGCCCCGAGGTAGCTTCCCCGTTCCCATCCGGCCACGAAGCGCAAGGCCGATTCCGGCATCGGCCGACGGGTCTTGCGGTTCCACAGGCAATGGGCGGCGGTGGCCACGAGCCTGGGCCCGATCAGAACACCACTGCAATAGCCGCCCTGACCGTTATTGACACGGCCGACCGCACTCCAGGGGTACTCGGACGCAGTGACGGTGATGCGGTCGTCGGTGCCCTTGATGCCCTTCAGGTCCCCAGCCCAAGCCGGAGTGGGGACCACGAGGAGCAGCAGGATCGCCACCAGTGGGATCTTCATCGTTCCCACCCTATTTCCAGTTCGCCGCCAGTGTCGGTACGAGTTGCTGCTCCAGCGCATCGGGCAGGGAGGTCTGTCCCGGAGGCGGCGGATTGAACCCCGCCATCGCCTGTACCAGATTTTCCACCGCCGGAGCCTCCAGGCTGTGTCCGTCGGCGGTGGTGAAGGCCCTGACCTGGTTGTCGGTGCCTTGATACCAGTCATCCACCGTCACCCGGTCATTGGTGCCGACAATACTGGCCACCAAGTCCTGCCCGCTCTTCTGGAACCACAACTGGTCGAAGGCGATATTGCCACCGAACGCCACCACGTCGCCGTCGGCGGCCCGGTGGTGATTGTCGACGGTATCGGCGC
>JBKACM010000099.1:0-8888 GCA_046269335.1 Alphaproteobacteria bacterium
GTGTTTCTTCGATTTTTTCTGCGAGGAACCGCCTGGTTCCAGGTCCTCGGCCGGGGGCGGGGGGACCCGCAAGGTCAGTTTTCCGCCACCGGTTCCGGTGAGTCTGGCAAAACCGGAATCCAGAAGATCGGCCATGTGCTGATCCCGCCATTTGCCGGTGCGCCCCCCCAGAACCACACCGATGAGCCGATGGCCATCCCGCTTGGCCGAGGTTACCAGGTTGAAGCCGGAGGCCGCAATATAGCCGGTTTTCAGGCCGTCGGCTCCAGGATAGTTCAGTACCACCCGATTATGGGTGTTGATGACGTTGTTGCCCCACTGGAACTGCCTGGTGCCGAAATAGTGATAGTATTGGGGAAAGTGCCTGATGATGGCCCGGGCCAGGGTGGCCATGTCGCGTGCCGTCGTCACCTGTCCGCGGTTCGGCAGTCCGGAGGCGTTGCGGAACTCGGTGTGAGCCATGCCAATGCGATGGGCCGTGGCGGTCATTTTCGCGGCGAACTTCTGTTCGGTGCCGCCGAGCGCCTCGGCAATCACGCTGGCGACGTCATTGGCCGATTTGGTGACCAGAGCCAGGATGGCGTCTTCCATGGTGATGGTCTGGCCCCGACCGAGTCCCAGCCGGGAAGGTGCCTGGGCGGTCGCGTGGGCGGAAACCGGCATCGGCGTACTCAGCTTGATTTCCCCGTGTTCCAGTGCCTCGAACGCCAGGTACAGGGTCATCATTTTGGTCAGGGAAGCCGGATAGTTGCGCGCGTCCGCGCCCTGGGAATGCAGTACGGTACCGGTGTCCGCGTCCATGATGAAGGATGCGTAGCCGGCCTGCGCCGGCCTCGAAAGAGACAGCGTGAGAAACAGCAGGGTCAGAGCAAGGCAGAAGCCGTGCGCGAAGGAGCGCCGTTGCGGCGACAACCACTTATGGTGATTTTGACGGTCAAACCCTACCATTATTGGTGCCCTTGACGTCTCTGCTGGCCGGAACATATGAAAACTTGGGCCATCTGTCTATGGGCGAATCGATACCTGGGCAATCGGGCCCAGGGAGGACGCCTTGAAAAACATGGCCGGTTGTGGTCCGACGGCGGCTGTGATTACATGGGGGGAAGTGGTGTCGGGATCGGAATACGGACAGAGTCGGAACACGAAAGATGGGTGGCGGCGACAGGGACAATGGCGGGGATCGCGACGGTGACGGCCGGCAAGACGGCAATGTGGCCATCAGGCCGCGCCTTCGATCCAAGAAGCCTGCCATGTACAAGGTATTGATGCTCAACGACGACTATACTCCCATGGAGTTCGTCGTGCATGTTCTGGAGCACTTCTTCGGCAAGAGCTGGGAGGAAGCAAACAGGATCATGCTGCATGTGCATCACCAGGGGGTCGGTCTGTGCGGGATTTTCACCTACGAGGTGGCCGAGACGAAGGTGCAGCAGGTGATGGATCTTGCCCGTCAGAATCAGCACCCGTTGCAATGCACGATTGAGAAGGAATAGGGACCGATGCTGTCGCGACACCTGGAGAAGAGCCTCCATCGCGCGTTGTCCCTGGCGAGCGAACGCCGCCACGAATACGCCACCCTGGAGCATTTGCTGCTGGCCTTGGCCGAGGACCGGGATGCACTTGCCGTTCTTCAGGCCTGCAATGTGGATACGGAGCGGTTGCGCCGGGAACTCACCAGTTTTCTCGACACGGAATTGACGGGGCTGGTGGTCGGTCGCCTCATCGACCCGCAACCCACCGCCGGATTTCAGCGGGTGATTCAGCGGGCGGCCATTCATGTGCAGGCATCGGGGCGGGATGAGGTGACCGGGGCCAATGTTCTGGTCTCGCTGTTCTCGGAGCGGGAGTCCCATGCCGTCTATTTTCTGCAACTTCAGGAAATGTCTCGCCTGGATGCGGTGAATTTCCTCTCTCACGGGATTGCCAAGAACGGAGCACGCGGCGAACGGCGGACCGTTCACGGCACGGCCGAAGATGCGCAAGGGGAGACGGTGGTGAAAAAGGGCAGGGATGCCCTGGCCGCGTATTGCGTCAACCTGAACCGGAAGGCCCGCGACGGCAGGATCGATCCCCTGATAGGGCGAGAGCCGGAGATAGAGCGCACGATCCAGATATTGTGTCGCCGGAACAAGAACAACCCGCTGTATGTGGGGGACCCGGGCGTCGGCAAGACCGCCATCGCCGAGGGACTGGCCTTACGGATCGTGCGGGGCGAGGTCCCGGAAGTGTTGCTGGACGCGACCATTTTCGGACTTGACATGGGTACGCTGCTGGCCGGGACGCGCTACCGGGGCGACTTCGAGGAACGATTGAAAACCGTGCTATCGGAGTTGGAAAGCTTTCATGGGGCCATTCTGTTCATTGATGAGATTCATACCGTGATCGGGGCAGGTGCCACTTCCGGTGGTTCGATGGACGCTTCCAATCTGCTGAAGCCTGCCCTGGCGGCGGGGCAGATCCGCTGCATCGGCTCGACCACCTACAAGGAGTACCGCGGTCATTTCGAGAAGGATCACGCCCTGGTCCGCCGCTTCCAGAAAATCGATGTGGGCGAGCCGTCGCTGGAAGATACGGTAAAGATCCTGCGGGGTCTGAAGCCTTATTACGAGGCTCACCACAAGGTTCGCTACACCGGCGATGCCATTCGTGCCGCTGTCGAACTGTCTGCACGCCATATTCATGACCGCAAGTTGCCGGACAAGGCGATCGACGTCATCGACGAGGTCGGAGCGTCGCGCATGTTGCTGCCGGAAAGCCGGCGGCGCAAGACGGTCACTGTGCGGGACGTGGAGGAGGTGGTCGCCAAGATCGCCCGTATTCCACCCAAGAGTGTTACCCGTGACGACCGGGAGTCCCTGAGGACGCTGGATACTCGACTGAAGATCCAGGTCTTTGGTCAGGATGCGGCCATCGAGGCCCTGGTTTCCGCCATCAAACTGGCCCGGGCCGGGTTGCGGGAGCCGGAAAAGCCCATTGGCTCCTACCTGTTTTCCGGTCCCACCGGTGTCGGCAAGACTGAAGTGGCCCGCCAACTCGCCTTGTCCCTGGGGATCGAACTTTCCCGATTCGACATGTCCGAGTACATGGAACGGCACTCGGTGTCCCGTCTGATCGGGGCTCCTCCGGGGTATGTAGGGTTTGATCAAGGCGGGCTGCTGACGGACGCGGTCGACCAGCACCCTCACTGTGTTCTGCTGCTGGATGAGATCGAGAAGGCACATCCCGATGTGTTCAACATCCTGTTGCAGATCATGGACCACGGCAAACTGACCGACCACAATGGAAAAAGCATCGACTTCCGCAGCGTGATTCTGATCATGACCACCAATGCCGGGGCCGCCGATTTGGCGCGGGCGGCGATCGGGTTCGAGCGGGAGGAGAGAACGGGGGAAGACCAGGCCGCCATCGAGCGCATGTTTACGCCCGAGTTCCGGAACCGCCTGGATGCGACCATCGCCTTCTCCGGCCTGACACCGGAGGTCATGGACCGGGTGGTCGGGAAGTTCGTGAAGCAACTGGAAACCATGCTTGGCAAGCGTAACGTGACGATCATCTTTGGCGAGGAGGCCCGTCTGTGGCTGGCAGCCAAAGGTTACGATCGCCACATGGGGGCCAGGCCCCTGGCGCGGGTGATCCAGGAGCACGTGAAGAAGCCTATCGCCGAGGAGTTGCTGTTCGGAAAACTGGCGGGGGGCGGGCACGTCGAGGTACGGGTGGAAGAAGGCGGGCTGGCCTTTGTCTATCAGGAGGGCAAGTCCGCGACGCCTTCCTCCAGGGATAACGGAATGGAGCCGGATGGAGGTCCGTCTGATACCAGTGAGCCGATGAGATGACTCATCGGCTCACTGGTAAAGCCCGTGCGGCGCTTGAGCGCACCGTCTGTGCATATTTTGACCCGTGGGTCAAAATATCTGCACGGCGGTATGATCCATGAGTGAGGGGGGGGGAGGGGGCGTCAGCCCTGACGAGGCTGTTCGCCTCCGCCATTGGGCTCCCCGCACCTGGCAGCGCATGCTGTCGGGACGGCGTCTCAACTTGGTGGATCCTTCTCCCCTGGACATCGAGATTGCCGATATCGCTCTTGGCCTGTCCCGCAATACCCGATGGAATGGCCAGACCTCTGGTGAGCATGGCTGGAGCGTCGCGCAGCATTCCGATTTCGTGGTGGATATTCTTCGCGACCTGGAGCCACGGGTTCCGGCCTGGGTTCTGATGGCGGCCAAGCTGCACGATGCCTCGGAGTACGTCACCCACGACCTGATCACGCCGTTGAAACACGTCGTCGGGGACGTGTTCAAGGAGGTGGAGGCCCGCCTCCAGCATGCCGTGCACCTTCGCTTCGGATTGCCGCCGCAGCCGACCTCGGAGATCAAGGCACTGATCAAGCGTGCCGACCTGATTGCGGCGGCCACGGAGGCGGTGCAATTGGCCGGTTTCTCCGTCGAGGAGACGAAAACGGTTTTGGGCTTCAAGGAAAAGCCATTGAAAGTCAAACTCGTTCCCCTGTCCTCGCGCGAGGCGGAGGCGAGGTTCCTGGAGGGCTTTCACTACCTTGATCGCAAGATGAAGATTGAGGGCGGATAGCCGGCGATTCCCCCGATTTGGGAATGGACCCGCCGGTCGCGGAAAAGGGTCAGGCCTCGCCCAGGGCGGCAAGGTACAGCTCCAGCAATTCTTCCTCTTCCTCCCGCTCGCGACGGTCTTTTTTGCGCAGGGATATGATCTTGCGCAGTACCTTGACGTCGAACCCCTGGCCCTTGGCTTGGCCGTAGACGTCCTTGATGTCGTCCTGCAACGCCTTCTTCTCTTCCTCCAATCGTTCGATACGGTCCACAAACTGCCGCAGGGCATCGCCGGCGATGCCACCAATCTGGGCGTTATGTTCTTCCCCACGGGAGGGGGTATCGTCGTTCATGGTATGCTGTCTCCTATGTTGCCGCGACCGTTTCGGGTCACGACCTTATGGCATGGGAACAAGGTAGTCCAGGAGGGCCGTTTCGTGACGAGTATGTGGCAAGGGGGGCTGGGGCTGATCGGATTGACGGCGATTGCCTGGCTGTTGAGCGAAGACCGGAGGCGGGTCTCCTGGCGAATTCCCGTCATCGGATTGATGGCGCAGTTTGTCGTTGCCGTGGTTCTGTTGAAGGTTCCCGTATTCAAGGTCGTATTCCTGTGGCTCAATCATGGAGTCGAGGCCCTGGAATCGGCGACTCGGGCCGGAAGCGGTTTCGTGTTTGGCTATCTGGGAGGTGGAGCGACTCCCTTCACCGTGACCAACCCCGGAGCCAGTTTCATCCTGGCCTTCCAGGCTCTGCCGATGGTGTTGATCGTCAGCGCTATTTCGGCAGTTCTGTACCACTGGCGGGTTCTGCCGCTGATTGTCCGGGCGGTCTCCGGATTGCTGACGCGAACCATGGGGATCGGGGGCGCGGTGGGTATTTGCGCCGCCGCCACCACCTTTCTGGGCATGATCGAGGCACCCTTGCTCATTCGCCCCTATCTGGCCCGGCTGAGCCGGGGGGAGCTGTTCATCGTCATGACCGCCGGCATGTCCACCATCGCGGGAACGGTCATGGCCCTGTATGCGGGATTCCTGAGCGGCGTCATTCCCGATCCCATCGGCCATCTTCTGACCGCGTCCCTGGTGAGTGTTCCGGCCGCGATCATGGTGGCCCGGATGATGGTGCCGGACGAAGGGCGCACTGAAACCGACAGCTCCGGGCCGACCGAGACCCCCTATACCGGCACCATGGACGCCATCAGCCGTGGTACCCAGGATGGCATTTCCCTGCTGATCAGCATTGTCGCCATGCTGGTGGTTCTGGTGGCGTTGGTCCACCTGGTCAATTCGTTCCTTGGACTGCTGCCTGACGTTGCCGGGGCCCCCCTGACCCTGCAACGGATGCTCGCTGTTGGGATGGTGCCGCTGGTGTGGTTGATGGGAATCCCAGCCGATCAGGTCCAGGTGGCGGGAGGGTTGCTTGGGACCAAGATCGTCCTCAACGAATTGATCGCCTACCTGGACCTGGCCCATTTGCCATCGGGAGCGCTCAGCGAACGTTCCCGGATCATCATGACCTACGGCATGTGTGGGTTCGCCAATTTCGGCAGTCTCGGCATCATGATTGCGGGCATCGGTACCATGGCCCCGGAGCGCCGGGACGAGGTGGTGCGCTTCGGCCTGCGCGCCATCCTCTCCGGTACCCTGGCAAGCTGCATGACGGGAGCCATCGTCGGGCTGTTGCTGTGACGATGGTGCCGGACTCTGGTATTACACCAGACCGAGATGAGCTTGACTCATCACGGTCTGGGAATGGCGCATTGAGCGCCCGCGCGACCGTTCGCGCGCAAGCCAAGGGGCCGGACGGCCCCGCCCAGCGCATGAGGGGCCACGAACAAACCAGGGGAATCGGGTTCACCCGATTACCCTGAGCCCCGGCGCTACGCCCGTTGACTCTCAAGGTCAAGGGCATCATATTTTCCGTATGAGCACCGTGACATTCGATACATTGACCCTGGCTCGCCGTTTGCGCGAGGAGGCGCACTTCTCACTTGAAGATGCGGAAGCGACGGCGCGCGTGCTGGCCGACACCATCGGCGACGCTGTCGTTACCAGGGACTATCTGGATCTTCGTCTTAGCGAGATGAAGCATGACCTCACCCTGAGGCTTGGTGCCATGCTGGCCGCCGCCGTGGCGATCATCGCGGCGATCGTGAGGATGCCCGTTCACTGAAATCATGGTGCGTCCTCCGTCGAGAACGCAACGCAGATGTCGGCGATGATGCCGTTCATCGCCGTCTGGTGTTATCTACCACCGAAGACGAGACTTGCTGGCTCTATCTCCACCGCCGCCAGGATGCCGTCAAAGTCTCCGGTATGAAACGAGCGGGTACGGCGCAGGGCGGTGGCCGACCCGGCGGCCGTAGCCCGGCGAAGGGTATCGGAAAGAGACAGGCCATCCAGAACGCCGCTGACCAGCCCCGCCAGGAAGGAATCTCCGCTGCCGACGGCACTGGCGGCATGAATGAGTGGCGGCCGCGCGCGCCATGCCCCCTGTTCGCTGACCGATACGGCCCCGGCCTCCCCCAGAGTTACGACGACAGAGGAGATGCCACTGCGCCGGACTTCCTCCGCCGCTCCGGCAGCCTCCGTGGGAGTCCTTACCGACCGTCCTAGCAGTTCGCCAATTTCCTGGGCATTGACCTTGACCCCGGAGGGCCCCCCACGCAGGGCGCTGACCAAGGCCTCGCCGCTGTTGTCCACCCACACCGGTAATCCCCGGGCGCGGAGTTCACGCACGATGTCGGCGAGCCCGTCCGCCCGAGAACCGGGGGGAAGGCTGCCGCAGATGCAGACACCATCGACGTTTTCAGACTCGACCAGGATATCGGTTACCAGGCGGTCCCAGTCACGCTCGGTAACGGAGGGGCCAGGAGCATTGACCACCGTCGCCTCACCGCCATTCGGATCGACGATGATGACGTTGGTGCGGGTCTCCCCATCAACCCAGGTCCAACGGCAGTCCAAACCCTCTCTTTCGGCCATCTCGGCGGCAGCCCGACCGGCGTGCCCAGCAAGAAAGCCGGCACACACCGTCTCGGCACCCAACTGCGCGGCAGCCCGGGCTACATTAACCCCTTTTCCACCGCAGCCGACCAGAACGTCGGTGGCGCGCCAGACACCGCCAACCCCAAACCCGGGCACGACCAGCGCGCGGTCCAGCGACACGTTTGGAGTGACGCAAAGGATTCTGCTTGGCCGTTTCATTGCGCCTTGCCTTGTCAGCGGTCCGCCACACCACGCAATGCGCGGGCCAGAAAACTCTGACCCGCTGCGTTCAGTCAGCCACGCAGGCTCACGCCGCAGGGGCGGCGGCCCGTCATGCCGACAGGCATGCGTTCCGCATGATGCCACGGGCTCCAAAGCCACACCAGAATGGCACGACTCCCCAAATCGCGAAACAACGAATCGTCGGAGCTGGCCACGATCCCAAGATGAACCGTAGCCCGTCGTGCCAGTTCTGGAATCAATCCCAAAACGCCTTCCAGATCCTTTCAACGGCCAGGGTCGGGGTCAGGTGTCCCTCGACGATATCCTTCTCAATGCTTGGAAGGATAGAGACGACCTCCGGTGTGCGGCGGAGAGTCCGCATCAGACGATCATCCAACATCGCCCACATCCACTGAATCTGCTGCTGCTTGCGCTTTTCCGCCAACTCGCCGGTTTCGGTCAGGATCTTGCGGTGCTCGACGATCTTGCCCCAGACCTCGTCCAGACCAAAGCCCGTCAGACCCGCGCACATCACCACCGGAGGATTCCAGTTGGGACTGGCCGGCTTCATGATGTGCAGGGCATTTCGGTACTCGCGGGCAGCGAGCCCCGCCCGAATCTGGTTGTCCCCCTCCGCCTTGTTGACGGCGATCATGTCGGCGATTTCCAGAACCCCCTTCTTGATCCCCTGCAACTCGTCTCCGGCTCCTGGCAGCATCAGAACCAGGAAGAAGTCCACCATTTCGGAAACCACCGTCTCCGACTGGCCGACGCCGACGGTCTCGACAAGAACCACGTCATAACCCGCCGCCTCACAGACGACCATGGTCTCCCGGGTCTTGCGGGTGACGCCGCCCAGGGTTCCCGAGGACGGCGAGGGCCGGATGAAAGCGTTGGGGCTGGCCGCCAGGTTCTGCATCCTGGTCTTGTCCCCCAGGATGCTGCCGCCGTTGCGGGAGCTGGACGGGTCCACCGCAAGCACCGCAACCTTGTGCCCCTGCTCGGCCAGAACGGTCCCCAGGCCTTCGATGAAGGTGCTCTTTCCGACGCCTGGAACACCGGTGATGCCGATACGATGCGCCTTGCCACTGTGGGGCAGGAGTTGCATCACCATTTC
>JBKACM010000009.1:0-25173 GCA_046269335.1 Alphaproteobacteria bacterium
TGACCCCCAGGATGCCGCTGCCACTGCGGACCGAGGCCAGGGAAAGAACATAAACCGCCTGGTGGGAGGCAAGCGGCTGGCGGCTCCAAGTTCTATCTGTCCCTGGAAGACGACCTGATGCGCATCTTTGGTTCCGAACGAATGGACAAGATGCTGAAAACGCTGGGGCTCCAGGAGGGTGAGGCCATCATCCATCCCTGGATCAACCGGGCCCTGGAAAAGGCGCAGCAGAAGGTGGAGGCGCGCAACTTCGAGATCCGCAAGAACCTCCTCAAGTATGACGACGTCATGAACGACCAGCGCAAGGTGATCTATGAACAGCGTCGGGAGATCATGACCGCCGAGGAAGTGTCAGCCACGATTGACGACATGCGCCACGAGACTATCGACGAGGTCGTAGCCCGATGCATTCCCGAACGGACCATGCCCGAACAGTGGGATGCCGCCGCCATGCATGCGGAATGTCAGCGAATTTTCGGGATCGACATGCCCTTTGTCCAGTGGTTTGCCGAGGAAGGGGTCCATGAGTCCGACATCAAGCGCCGCATCGTCGAGGCGGCCGACGCCAGAGCCGCCGGAAAGGAGGAGCTTTACGGTGCCGAGGTCATGCGCATGGTGGAACGGAGCCTCCTGTTGCAGATCCTGGATCAAATCTGGAAAGAGCATCTGCTCGGCCTGGATCATCTGCGCCAGGGTATCGGGCTTCGAGCCTATGGCCAGCGCGATCCCCTGAACGAGTACAAGCAGGAGGCCTTCAATCTGTTCGGACACATGCTGGAACAACTGCGGGAGCGGGTAACGTCGGTGCTTTCCCATGTGGAATTGCGGGTTTCCCCGACCGAGGAGGATCTTCTTCCACACGGCCCCTCTTCCTACGAGGAACAGCACTTCGATCCGGAGTCGCCCTTTGCCAGCGGCGACGTTTCGTCGATGACCCCGCCCCCTCTGGCCGGCAAGATCCGGCGGAACGATCCCTGTCCCTGCGGTTCCGGAAAAAAGTACAAACATTGCCACGGCCGGGCAGCCTGATTTTTTTGGGTGTCCTCGCCCGGGAATCCGATAGTTGCTCTGTTCCGTTGCTTCCCCTAAGGTGCGCCACGGTTTAATTGGTTGGCGCATCTGGAAGTCAAAATGAAAAAACGCAGTGCCTTTTGCTCCACACGCCGAGCCGTGAGCGCTACCCTCGTCGCCTCCCTGCTGACGGGATGTGCCGTGGAAGCCGTCCAACACGGTCCGCCGCCGGAAGCCATCGCTTTCGCCAACGATAAACCCGAACCGCTGCGGGATCGTTTCGTTCGCCTGAAGGCGGAAGGTCCCCGTAACGAGGTCCTCAACAACATGATCCTGGGCCATGCGGCCATGGGGGTCGGGGAGCGCGACATCGCCGAACAGGCCTTCGACTCCGCCTTGCAGCAGATCGAGGCCGTCTATGCCGAAAATGAAAAGGCGGCAAAGGCACGGTCCCTGTGGCATTCGGAGTCGGTCAAGGATTTCAAGGGCGAACCCTATGAACGGATGATGGCCTACTACTACCGTGGGCTTCTGTATCTGTGGCGGGGCGACTACGAAAACGCCCAGGCCGCCTTCAAGGGAGCGGTGCTGCAAACTTCCTTCTCCGAGGAGGAGCGCTTTGCCGCCAATGCTCCGATCGCTATCTGGCTCGAAGGCTGGGCCAATCACTGCATGAAGGACAAAGGTGCCCAGGAGCTGTTCAAGGAGGCCCAGGCCAAGCGTTCCGATCTGCCCATTCCCGATCCCAAGCAGACCTGGCTGTTTTTGGCGGAAACCGGTACCGGCCCGACCAAGGATATCTCTGGAAAATACAATCAGATTCTGAAATTCAAGGAAGGTGCCAGAAGGGATGTGAAGATATCGGCCCGTGCGGGAACCAACACAAGTTCCCTGATCGAGGCGGAGGACGTCTATCAGGAGGCCTCAAGTCGGGGTGGGCGTCCCATCGACGCCATCCTTGCCGGCAAGGCCGCCTTCAAGGACGACGCCCAGTCGGTGGCCCAGGTAGCCTCGGCCCTGGCCATGGCCACAGCCAACATGTCCATGGCCAGCGGCAACAGCCGCGGGGGAGGCTTCGTCGCTCTGGGTCTTTTGCTGGTTGCGGCCGCTGCCACCGCTGCCGAGGCGGCAGCCAATCCGGAAGCCGACTCCCGTACCTGGAATACCCTCCCCCATTCAATCCTGCTGGCTGCCCTGGAACCACCGGCCAACCCTGACGGAACAAAGGCCGAAATCGTTGACGCCTTCGGGCGTTCGGTCGTGGCACCCGACAAGACCTTGCAGGTGGGAGGCGATGCCCGTTGCCGCCTGGCCTGGGTCCCGGCTTCCGACGTGGTGCCTCTCCCGGCCCTGCTCCCCACTACTGTTGCCGGCCACGACAAATTGCCGGAGAAGGATGTAGGAACGGTCTCCTTCGTTTATGTCAATGATCGTTATGCCGCCGTGACGAACAATGGCGCTGAAATAAAGAAGGACGACATTGTCTATAGCCGGCTGGAAAGCGGAGAGATCGTTGAAGCCAAGGTCCTTAAGGCCTCCTCTGGACAGTATTTCATTACGGCTCAGGACGGCATCGAAAGACTGGTTGTCGGTTCAAAGATCGTTGCGTACTGAGTCTTGTTTTTTCTCAAGTCACTGAAACAGGGAGTGAGCAATGAAGAAAGGTCTTAGTCGTGGCGTTCTCGTCCTTTGCGCGGGCGCTCTGTTGGCCGGGTGCCAGCCGTATGTGATGGAGAAGTGCATCAAGACCTACACCTACGTTCCCGGTCCCGATAACAAGATCGCCTCCGAGTACTCCGAGTGCGTGAAGCAGCCGCAGGATCCGGTGCCGGCCTTCCACCTCAAGAATACCGATCTTCTGAAGTAGTCGGTCTTCTCCCTCCGTCGCCTGTCCCCGGTCGGGGACCGGCGACGAAGCGAGTTCTTCCTCTCCGGATGCCTCATGACCGGCCGCGCCCACAAAATTACCAGCGAGATATTTCAAGTCGGCGGCTCTGGCCTGACCGCGCCCGAGGACGCGGCCATCTACCTCATCCGCTTCGGCGACCAAGCGGCGTTGGTGGACGCCGGTTGTGGGTACGAGACGGAACGGTTGGAGGAAAACATCCGCTCGGCGGGAACGGTCCCGGGAAACTTGCGGTACCTCCTTCTCACCCACTGCCATTTCGACCACACTGGTGGTGCCATGGCGCTGAGAGAAAGTCTGAAACTCCCGGTAATCGCCCATGAACTGGATGCTCCCTATCTGGAACAGGGAGACCCGCAGGTGACGGCGGCGTCATGGTATGGTGCCGCCCCCTCCCCCTGCCCCGTGGACCGGAAGCTGCGGAATGCGGAGGAGACCATTTCCCTCGGTGATGGCGAAATCACCGCCATTCACGTGCCCGGTCACTCCCCGGGTTCGGTCGTCTATGTGACCCGTTCCGACGATCGGACGGTCCTGTTTGGTCAGGATGTCCATGGGCCGCTGCATCCGACCCTTCTCTCCAACGAGGCCGACTACCGCCGGTCGCTGCAACGGCTGCTGGCCATCGAAGCGGATATCCTGTGCGAAGGGCACTTCGGCATCCTCGATGGCAAGAAATCGGTAGCCAAATTCATCCGCTCCTACCTGAGAGCGTAATATTACCAGTACGACACCCCAACTCTCACTACTGGTAATACATCAACACCATCGCCAATCCACTTCTGCATACATTGCATGGCCTCTGTCGACGTTTATCGACATTTTCCGCGGAAGGTAGCGACTTCAAGGAATGGAATGTCGCTGAGGACATCGCGCTACTCACCGTCCCGCGAATATAACATCATTTATACGCGAACATGCTATTGACCGCACCGCATGCCATCGGTACATTACACGAACATAGCGCGTTTGAACGCGATTTTGATGGGGATGAAAGCGGAGAGTAAAGACCCATGCGAAACACCGATCCCTTCCCGCGCAACCGCAGCCGCGACGGCGAAATGTTCTTCAAGCTCGGCCTGCCAGGGCCAAACGGCGACGGGCGGAGCGCCTATCTCAACGACGATGGCGTGTTTCTGGGCCAGGGAACGCCCCTGTTGACCCAGCGGACCGACACCTATGGGCGACCCGTGTGGCAGCCACGTCCCTTCGAGGAGATAGAGACCATCGTCCGCAACGCCTATGGCCCGACTCCCCCCATGAGCGTCCGCGACCTGCGGACATGGCTGACCTATATCGCCCTGCACCTCACGAAGGGTGAGTTCAAGGCCGCGGCCAACCACCTCTCCCTCATGCGCCTGCCGCCGCTGGCCAGCGACGAGGTGGCCGCGCGGGTACGGCAGAACGACTTCGTCTGGTTTCCCGGCTTCCCCTCCCTGGGGGAGATGCACAAGGCCGGCTTCAATCCGGACCAACCCAGGGACTGGCATGGACGCTGGACAAGCGGAATGTTCGGCGGAGGCAGTGGGGGGGACTGGCTGCCGGACTTCGGCGGACAGCACGCTTCCATCCCGGATTACACGAGTTTTAAAAGAGACAAGGCTGGAAAATCGTGGGCCGACCGGAATGGGGATTACCCCGGAGAATGCGTCAGCCTGCCCAAGCAGGGGATTCCCGGCCTCCCCCCCACGTCGAAATGGCGGCCGGGCCAGAGGCTCAGCCCGAAGGGGCCGCCCCTTCCCCCCGGTACGGTCATCGCCACCTTCCCGGACGATGAGCACTATCGTGGACATGCGGCGATCATCGATAGTCCGTTGTACGATGGTGATCACAACCTGATTGGTTATCGTTTCTTCGAGCAATACAAAGACAAACCCGCCCACATCAAGGAGCATTACTTTGGTGATACGTATAAAAACAATGATCCAAGGAAATACAGCACAATCGTAATCCCGCGTTGACGGAGATAGGTGATGAAATTTCCCATCCGCATACTTTCTCTCCTCGCCATGGTTCTGGTCCTGACGGGCCCCCTTCACGCCGCCGACAAGACCGGTGGCGGGGAGGGAAAAAAGACCGAGGAATGGTACGCCCTGATCGGCTGCCCAGAATTCTGGCCCGGTTCCGACGACCCGACGGCTAAGCTGGAAGTGCTTCGCGAGCCAGAAGTTCGTGAACGGCTCTTCCGAGATGCTGTCGGTGTCGTCGGCCTCAGTCCCTTACACGACGAGGGATACTATGAGGCCTCGTATCACCGTGATCTGACGATCAACTGCGCCTATCAGCGGGGACACCGTATCCTGGTGGAGGTTCCGGGCTACGTGACGCGGTGCATCCCCTACCCCAGCCTTTCCCCCAAGAAGAGACGGAACATCGTCTGCAAGACGACCCCCGAACCGGCGGGCTCCCAGCTAGGGCCGGTGACCTATCACCTGGTTGAGCCGCTGACCCTGAAATCTCTCATCCGGGGGTTTGGTCTGCGGCAGACGGTGGAGCAGGTGCTGTCCGTCGCCAAGACCGGTGACTACCGCCCCGAAACCACCACCGACGCCAATGGCCGCGTCACCGAGATACGGCTCATCGATGATCCAGAGTGGCTCACCATCCGCTTTTCTCCCAAGACGGGACTGTCGCCAGGTGCGCTGGGTGAGCCGGGACCCCCGAGGAAATGTACCTGGAGTCGAAAACTATCTGGACTATCGTGAGATGGCCCTGAGATTCGGTCTCGATCGCGAACATGGTGTCGGGCCAGAGACGGGATGGGATCTGCGGTGGAAAAGCGACCGCGATCCGGTGGTCATCGAATGCTGGTATCCATACGTCACCGGGATAACGCACAGACTCACCTGGATTCTACGGGACACCGACGAGGCCAGCACCCCATGAGCCGGGGAAGTGACATCAACGCCACGAATCAGAGCCAAGAATCGGTAGCATGGGATTTCTCCCCTCCCTCCTCCCTCCTCATAACATCCCATGGCAAGATGGCTGAACTTCAGGCATCCTGCGGGGGACTTTTCATTGCCGGGGGGCCACAACATGACCAGCCATACCTTTCCCCAGGACTTCCTGTGGGGAGCTTCCTCCTCCTCCTATCAGATCGAGGGGGCCCTGGGTGCCGATGGTCGTGGTCCCTGCGTTTGGGATACCTTTACCGCCCAGGGGCGGATTCAGGATGGCACCAATGCCGTCACCGCCTGCGACCACTTTCACCGTTGGCCCGAAGATGTGGCCCTGATGAAGCAGGCCAGATTCAATGCCTATCGTTTTTCCATCGCTTGGCCGCGCATCCTTCCCGCCGGCACCGGGACCGTCAACGGCAAGGGGCTGGATTTCTACGATCGGCTGGTGGATGGCATACTGGAGGCCGGTATCCGTCCCATGGCCTGCCTGTACCATTGGGACCTGCCGCAGCCACTGGAGGACCAGGGCGGATGGCAGGGGCGCGAGATCATCGAGCCCTTCGCCGAGTACGCCCGCGTCGTTACCGCCCGGCTGGCGGACCGGGTCAAGGACTGGGTGATGCTGAACGAATCCAACGTGGTGGCCATTTTCGGCTACGGCGTCGGCGAACACGCTCCCGGCCACAAGCTGGGGGAGGAAGGCATCCTGAGGGCTCTGCACCACCAGAACCTGGCCCAGGGCGCGGCCTTGCGGGCCATCGCCGCCGAGCATTCCGGCCTGACCCTGGGCACCGTCATCAACCTCCAGCCCTGCCGGGCCGAGTCCAGCAAGCCCGAGGATATCGCCGCCGCCGCCCGCTGGGACGCGGTATGGAACCGGGTGCCGCTGGATGGCTTGCTGCGAGGCCAGATCCCCACCCTGCTGGCCGACCGCATGAGCCATTTCGTCCAACCCGGCGACGAGGCCCTGATCCGCTATCCCATCGACATGCTGGGAATCAACTATTACTCCCGCATGACGATGAAATACGAGACCGGACATCCGTTCGACGTCTGGTGGGGCGACGCGGGTGCCGACCGCTGGACCTTCATGGGCTGGCCGGTCCAGCCGGATGGGCTCTATGATCTGTTGACCGAGTTCAAGCGGAACTACGGCAACCCGGCGGTCTACATCGCCGAAAACGGCGCCGCCTATGACGACAAGGTTGATGCCGATGGCCAGGTCCACGACGCTGACCGGGTCCAGTTCCTGAAGGACCATATCTCCGCCGTCGGGCGCGCCCTAGCCGAGGGCTGCAACGTCAAGGGCTACCTGTGCTGGAGCCTGCTCGACAACTTCGAATGGGCTTTCGGGCTGTCGAAGCGATTCGGGATCGTTCGGGTTGATTACGACACCCTGAAGCGCATACCAAAGGACAGCTATCACTTTTTTGCAGACGTCATCAAGAACCGGCGAGTATGACGCAATCGCCGCAGGCCGGTTTCATACGTCGTTTCAGCCGACTGGCCGGCGGCTACTGGAACGGCGAAAAAAAGTGGCAGGTTCGCCTGCTGTTGCTGCTGCTGGTGGTGCTGACCGTGGGCCAGGTAACGGTTCCAATCCTGGTCAACCTGTGGAGCAAGCACCTGTTCGATGCCCTGGAACAGCGCTCCATGGACCGGTTTCTGGTCATGGTCGGGCTGTTGGGCGGCATCATCGTCTTCAGCATCGCTGTCAGCACCTTGCACCTGCGGATAAAACGCCAACTGCAAATCGGCTGGCGGCAATGGCTGACCCAGGAGGTTCTCGGTACCTGGCTGACGAGGGGACGGCACCATCAGGTGACCTCGCTTCCCGGGGATCACGACAACCCGGACGGTCGCATTGCCGAAGACGTGCGCATCACCGCCGAGTACGCCATCGAGCTGGGCCATTCCCTGTCTTACTGCACCATGCTGCTGGTGAGTTTCACCCATATCCTGTGGGTCCTCTCCGGAGCCCCTGAAGTCACCATTGCCGGCTACAGTTTCACCGTTCCCGGATATCTGTTGTACATTGCCCTTCTGTACGCGGCTGCCGGTACCACCCTGGCCAGTCTGCTGGGCAAGCCGCTGGTGCGAGCCGTCAACCGCAGGCAGAGTCTGGAGGCGGATTTCCGCTCCGGCCTTCTCAAGGTACGGGAAAACGCCCAGGCGATCGCCCTGCTTCACGCCGAATCCGACGAGCGCCGCCGCCTCGTGCGCCTTCTGCGTGGGGTTCGGACCGGCTGGATCGGCCAGACGCGGGCCCTGTCCAACGTCACCGTTTTCAGTTCGGCCTATTCGGTCCTGACCACGGCCTTCCCCATCCTGGTGGCAGCGCCGCGCTACATTTCCGGATCGATCACCCTGGGGGCCCTGATGCAGACCTCTCAGGCTTTTCAACAAACGGTCTCCGCCCTTTCCTGGCCTATCGACAACCTGGGACGGGCCGCGGAATGGAAGGCCTCGGCCGAAAGGGTTCTGGGGCTCCACGACGCCCTCCTCCGCCTGAAGCTGGAAAAGCAGGGACGTGGACAGCGACCGAGAATTGTGGTCGATCGTACCGACGACGAGCATTTCCTGTCTTTTCAGGATCTTGAGGTAACCGAGCCTGATGGCCGATTGGTCATTCAGAAGTTCAACGCCACGATCCATCCGGGTGACCGGGTTTTGATCGTCGGTGACCCCAGTGCCGCGATTCGGCTTTTCCGGGCCGTCGCCCGTGTCTGGCTCTGGGGACGTGGCCGCATCGGGCTGCCGGCTCATACCCGTGTCTTCTTCATGCCCCAGCGTCCCTACCTGCCCCATGGCACCCTGCGCGCCGCCCTCAGCTACCCGGTGGAACCAGATACCCTTACCGACGCTGTCGCCACGGCGGCCCTGGTTCGTGTCGGACTGGAACATCTCCTGCCACGTCTGGACGAAATTGAAACCTGGAAGGAGACCCTGGCCATGTCCGAACAGCAGCGGCTGGGGTTTGCCCGCCTGTTGATCCGCAGGCCGGACTGGATCTTCATCGAGGATGCGACCGACACCCTGGACCCCACCAGCGAAGAGGAGATGATGACGCTGTTGGACGAAGAGTTTCCAAAGGCGACTCTACTGACCATCACCTCGCACGTTGCGCTGGAAACTCACCACAATCGCAAGTTCGCCCTGACCCGCACCGAGGAAGGGGTGGTGGTAAGCGAGGAATACCATGGCGTCACGGCGACGGAACTGATCACGCCCCCTTCAGCAGACTCTTTATCGTCGTCGAGGTCGTGACCTTGCCCTCGCTACTGTAGGCCTCGTGGTTGCGCTCGATTTCGCTGAGCTTGTACAGATAGTTGATCATGATACCGGCGGACTGCTGCACCCCCTTGGCGGAGGTATCGCCAAGCCAGTTCAGGCGCTCCATGCGGGCCCCATTGGAAAGATGGAAGTGGGCCACAGGATCCAGCGCCCGGTCCGGCGCGCCTGAAGGCGTGGGCCGCTTCTCCGTTGCCAGGTAACGGGCACACAGGCGCAGGAGCGGCCCTTTCATTACCTGGGCCACGGCCTCCTCCCGATGCCAGTCGGACCGGGCCAGCAACGATTTCAGCCCCCCCTTGGCCCCGCTCCCCCCCCCCAGCAGAGTCATGAGAGCCTTGTGTTCGGCATTGTTCAGAAAACCGGGCTCTCCGACCGCCAATTTTTCGTCCAACCATTTGCGGAACCCCGGGATTGGCGACAGGGTGGCAAAGGTTTTCAGATTCGGGAACTCGTGACTGAGGCTGTCCACCACCCGCTTGATCAGGAAATTGCCAAAGCTGATGCCGGAAAGCCCCTGCTGGGCGTTGGAAATCGAATAGAAAATGGCGGTATCGGCGTCTTCGTTGTTCAGGACCGGGGCCGTTTCATCCAGGACGGCCTGGACATTGTCGGCCATCCCCCCAACCAGAGCCACCTGAACGAAGATCAAAGGCTCATCCGGCATGCGGGGATGCAGGAAGGCATACAGGCGGCGATCGGAATCCAGACGGTTCTTGAGGTCATCCCAGCTCTGGATGGCGTGAACGGCTTCATAGGCGATGATCTTTTCCAGGAGCGAGGCTGGGGATTGCCAAGTTACCCGGGTCATCTCCAGGAACCCGACGTCGAACCACGAAGTCAGCAGCGATTTCAGATCCGCTTCCAGTGGCGCGAAGGCCGGCTGGCGGGACGCGAGCCGCATCACCTCGGCCCGCATGTCCACCAGAAATTTGACCCCTTCGGGCAGACCGTTAAACTGGGTAAGGATCTTCAGGCGCGGGGCCTCCAGCGCCAGGCGCAGTGCCATTTCCGCCCGTATCCGCTCGGCCTGGTCCTCGGAATTCCCCAGTCGCTCGATGGCGATATCCACAATCTGATGGTCAACCTCGAAGTCGTCCACCAGGATGCGCAGAAAACGTTCACGCCCCAGCGGCGCAAGACCAAGATAGGCCCGCCCCAGGGAGGCCGCCCGCTTTCTGGCCGACACCTCCCCTCCCACCACCTCCAGGCAGGCATTCATATGCTTACGCACCCGCTCGGCATCGGCCTCGGGCAAGTCCGGATGAACCGGCCCGACCTCGGTCCCATCCCGCGCCCCCCCGCTACCGCCCCAGAGGGAGCGCCAAGTCTTGATCCGCGACAGAAGTCCCGAGCTTGCTGACTGGGGCATGTGGGCCTCGAAGAGGTTGAATCTCTGGCCTCAAAGCCTAGCAAAAAACCCCTAGCCCTGCCATCCCTCCCTGGTTCTAACCTTGGCAAGCACTGGCCCCAGGGCCGGAGCAAGATCCTCGGCAATCAGACCCGGCCCCACGTGACGCCCCACCTCCCCATGAAGCCACGCCGCGGCACAGGCGGCGGAAAAGGGAGCCATCCCCTGGGCCATCAGACCGATGACGAGTCCGGCCAGGACATCCCCGGACCCGGCGGTGGCCAGATCCGGTGGAGCATTGCCGTTGATGGCCGCCATACCGTCCGGGGCAGCGATCACCGTATCCGAGCCCTTCAGCAGGACCACCGCGCCGCTGCGCCGGGCGGCCTCCCTCGCCCGTTCCAGGCGGCTCCCATCAATGTCCCCGAAAACCGCCTGGAACTCCCCATCGTGAGGCGTCAGCACGCAGGGTCCCACGATGGAATTCAGCAGCGTTTCCGGATCATCGCGGAAACTGGTCAGGGCATCGGCGTCCAGAACGCATCCGCGACCGCTGCCCAGCGCCATCTTCACCCTTTGCCGGGTCGCTTCGCCCAGGCCACAACCTGGCCCCACCAGCACGGCATTCTTGCGCCGATCGGCAAGCAACGTATTCAATGCCTCGGCATCCGGGGTCGGATGCACGATATTTCCAGGCTGGATCGAACATATGGCAACTGCCTCTGGTGGCACCGCCAGGGTCACGAGACCGGCTCCGATCCGCCGCGCAGCCTCCGCCGCCAGCCGGGCAGCCCCGGTCATGCTACCTCCACCCACCACCACGGCGTGACCGCGAGAGTACTTGTGACCCTCGGCCCACGGCGTGGGAAGGGTCCACGGACCGGGGGCATTGGCGAACGTCCTGGGAGCGATTTCGTCCAGAACCGTCTTGGGAATTCCGATATCCGCAACAACGACCTCGCCGCAGCGATCCCGGCCGGGCAACAGCAAATGCCCGGGCTTGCGACGAAAGAAGGTCACCGTAACCTGGGCCCGAACCGCCAGTCCTTCCAGAATTTCACCGGTATCCCCGTGTACGCCGCTGGGCACGTCGATGGCGATGCAGGGAAGATCCCGCCGCGACAGGGCTTCCACCACCACTGCCGCCGCGCCCGCCAGCGGCCGGCCCAGGCCGGCCCCGAACAGGGCATCGACCACCAGGCCACAGCCATCCAGCACGCTCTCCGACATCGGCAGCACCGGCCCGGACCAGCGTGAGGCGGCCCAGCGGGCATCCCCCGTCAAGGTCTCCACGGAACCGAACAACGCGAGCCGCACCGGCCATCCCGCCCGCGACAGCTCCCGCGCCACGACGAAACCATCTCCACCGTTGTTGCCGGGCCCACACAGCACCGCCACGGGCCTGGGGCGAAAACGCCGTCGAACCGCCCTGGCCACCGCCCAACCGGCCGCCGCCATCAGTGCGGGCCCAGGAACCCCCCCATCCATTGCCGCCCGGTCGGCGCGGTACATTTCCTCCACGGAGAGAAGTTCCAGCCCCGAAGACGACCTCATGGCAATCCCCCTACCTGTTCCGTGGATACCGAATCTGTTGCCCGCCGTATCGGAATCGATCAAACTCCGGTCTCCAGAATCCGGGTGCCACCAAGCACAGTCAACAGCGGAACCGGGCCACATGTCGATCTCAACGATCCTGGGCGTCATTTTTGGCTTCGGCCTGTTCATCGTCGCGGTTGCGTTCAGCACCGACAACTACCTGGTTTTTCTGGATGCCCCCGCCTTCGTCATGGTGATCGGCGGAACGCTCGCGGCGACATTCATCTCGTATGAGCCCCGCTACGTGCTGGAGGCCCTGCGCCTGATGTACTCGATCATCCTCTCCCACAAGGTGGGACGGGGCATTCTCACCAACGAGGTGGGACGCATCATCCGCTGGGGGTACGTGGTACAGAAAAACGGTCTTCCGGGGCTGGAAGCCGATGCCGGCAAGGTCCGGCAGCACGACCGCCTGCTTGGTTTCGGGGTCGATCTGGTCATCAGCGGCTACACTGGGCAGGAGGTCCGGGAAATTCTCGCCAATACGGTGGAGACCACCTATCAGCGGGCGGCCATGCCCGCCGACATCCTGCGAGCCATGGGAGGCAACGCTCCCGCCTTTGGCCTCCTGGGAACCCTGGTGGGTCTGATCATCATGTTGGACCAGATGGGAGCTGACGCCTCGAAACTGGGCACGGGCATGGCGGTGGCCATGAATACCACCATGTACGGCGTGCTGTTCTCGCGCCTGGTGTTCCTCCCCAGCGCCGCCAAGATCCAGCATCGGGAGGAACTGGTCCGGTTCCGCAATTTCCTGATGGCCGAGGGCCTGGCCCTGCTGGCGGAGCGGAAGAGCCCCCGCTACATACAGGACAGAATGAACAGTTATCTGGACCCGTCGGAGCACTTCAGCATCGACCGCCACCTGAAGGCCAGGCCATGAAACGAACGCCCTTCCCTCCGAACAGGAACAGCGGCGGCGGCGATGACGAGTGGCTGTGGCTTCTGACCTACGCCGACATGATCACGCTCCTGATGGCGTTCTTCATCCTGCTGGCGTCGATCTCCAAGGTGGACCAGGCCAAATACGAAGAAGTCACCGCCTCCATGGCCAAGGAAATTGGCAAGCGGGATCAGGAAGCCCCCATGTCCGCCCTGCGGGCCGATATCGACGATCTCGTGGTTCGGTTGAAGATGACGGAAACCACGGGTGTGGGTCGGGATTCCACCGGCGTGTTTCTGGATCTTGCCAGTTCGGCCTTCTTTACCAGTGGCTCGGCCGCGGTGCGGGAGGACTCCCGCTCGGTCCTGTTCGAAGTCGCCAAGATCCTGAACTCGCCGCGCTACCTGCCCTTTCAGGTGGAGATTCAGGGACACACCGATGATGCCCCGATTTCAACGCCGCAGTTTCCCTCCAACTGGGAGTTGTCGGCGGCACGGGCGACCGGCGTGGTGCGCATTCTGGTCGAGGCCGGCATACTCCCCAACCGCCTGCGGGCGGTCGGAATGGGCGAGGTCTCGCCCAAGGTCCCGAACCGGGACCCGAAGGGCGACCCGGTACCCCTCAACCGCGAGATAAACCGCCGCATCACGGTGCGGATCCACGCACGCTGACCAGGCCATATCTCACAGAA
Source organism: Alphaproteobacteria bacterium (assembly GCA_046269335.1). Lineage (GTDB taxonomy): Bacteria > Pseudomonadota > Alphaproteobacteria > Rhodospirillales > Rhodospirillaceae > JADFXL01. The sequence goes on from JBKACM010000009.1 coordinate 13,633, forward strand.
ACCGATACTTCACGATGGCGTACAGGGCGCGAAAGGCGTCCTTGATGCCGATTTTCTTCCCCTCGTCATAAGTGCGGCCGAAGTAGGAGATCCCCACCTCGTAGAAGACATACCGCTTCCTGGCCAGCTTGCAGGTTATTTCCGGCTCCACGCCGAAGCGGTCCTCCTCGATCGAGATGGATTGGATCACCTCCCGTCGAAACACCTTGTAGCAGGTCTCGACATCGGTCAGGTTCAGGTCGGTGAAGATGTTGGAAAACAGGGTGATGATCCGGTTGGCTACCATGTGCCAGAAATAGACCACCCGGCGGGCGTCGCAGCCGATGAACCGCGAGCCATAGACCACGTCGGCTCCCTTCTCCAGGATCGGCCGCAACAGCTTCGGGTACTCGGTGGGATCGTATTCCAGATCGGCGTCCTGGATGATGACGATGTCGCCGGTAGCCTCTCGAAATCCGCTCCTGAGCGCGGCCCCCTTGCCGCGATTGACGTCATGGTAGAGGACCTTGGCGACCTTCGGCTCGATCTCCCGCTTCAAAATGTCACGGGTGCCGTCGGTGGAAAAATCATCGACGATGATGATCTCCTTGTTCTCGAACGGTGCCGCCAACACCCGATCCACCAGCTCGGCGATGGTGGCTCGTTCGTTGAAACAGGGAATGACGACAGACAGGACGAATTTATGGGAAGAACCACTCATCACGCTTGCCAACTCCATGCCAGGACGACACAGCTACCTCCGCTGTAGGGTCAGCTCCATGTTGTCCCTGGCAATCAGGATGTTCCCCCAGAGGAGACGTGCCTCATCCTCCAGGTGCGCCATATAGGTGTCATCGTGCTCCGGATCGTGATGGAAGATCACCAGCCGCTTGACATTGGCGGCCCGGCTCAGACGGACGCCTTCCTCCCAGGTGGAATGGCCCCAGCCGACCCTGGCCGGATATTCGGCATCGCTGTAGGTACAGTCGTAGATAAACAGGTCGGTGTTTTCAATCAGATTCAAGACATTCTGGTCAAGCTGTCCGGGGATGTGTTCCGTGTCGGTGACGTAACACAGGGAAACTCCGTCATAATCGATCCGATAGCCGGTGGCTTCATTGGGATGATTCAGGCGGGCGGTGCGAACCAGGACATCGTCGTAGAGCCGGAACGACTCCCCGGCCCGGAAATCCAGGAAGGTAAGATTGGCCTTCATCGCCGACAGAGGCACGGGAAACATGGGGTTGGCCATCTGACCTTCCAGAATGCTGCGGATGCCGCCGGAATCCGAAAGGTGCCCAGCCCGGATGTCAAACGCCTTGCCGGCCAGAAAGGCGGGAGCAAAAAAGGGAAAACCGTTGATGTGATCCCAGTGCGTATGCGTCAGCAGGAGCACGGCCCGGGAAACCTGCCCCCGGAGAAAGCTGTGTCCAAGGGCGCGGATCCCGGTGCCGGCGTCCAGCACGATGTGGCGGCCGCCGACATTCACCTCCACACAACTCGTGTTGCCGCCGTACACGACATGGTCCGGCGACGCACACGCGATGCTACCCCTGACACCCCAGAACTTCAGCTTGAAAGTCACGCTGTCCCGTTCCCGCGACGAAGGACGGTGGCACATACGGCGAGACCGTCCATTCCCTCCCAACCGCCACTTCAGGGAACAACAGAATCCCCACCAATGCAATCACTCCGTGGTGCCAGGACCGGCAAGTGCCCTTCCCTATTTCTAAAGTCGTAGAGAATTCTTATCCCACGGTCAGCTTCCCAAGATTCTCCCGAATCGCTTCTACGACGCTGTCCCATTTTCCCATTTCACTCTGGCGGAACAGACGCGCCGAAGGATACCACGGCGTGTCGGGTCGCCCCACCATCCACACCCAGTAGGGAACGGGGTGCAACATCACCCACACCGGCCGCCCCAGGGCCCCAGCCAGATGTGCGGTGGAGGTACATGAACTTACCACCACGTCCAGATTGGCCATCATGGCGGCAGTATCGGCGAAGTCGGTGATTTCCGGGCCAAGATCGGTGACGTTGGCCGGTGGGACCCAGTCCTTCAGAGCTGCGCGCCCCTCCCCCATCTGCAAGAGGAAAAAATGCGCCGATGGCGTCTGAAAAATCGGCTCCACCATCTTCAACCCGGGGGATCGTCTGCGATCATCCCAGAAACTGGCCGAACCGGCCCAGGAAACGCCGACCTTGAGTTTCCCTCCCGCCGCCGCATCGATTCTGGTCTTCCACTGGGCCGCCAGAGCCGTTTCGACGGCGATGTAAGGTACCTGGTTCGGAATGGTCGCGAGCGAGGTCCGGAACATGTGCGGCAGACTGAGAAGGGAGATGTGATAGTCGAACGAAGGCAGACTCTCCCCCTCATGAGCCAGGGCGTCCACGACCGGACAGTTGGTCAGAAGCCGCCGCAACTCCTTGCGACAGAGCAACACCATCCGCCCCCCCACCTTACGCACCAGGGCACCATAGCGGAGGAACAGGAGGGTATCGCCGTAACCCTGCTCGGTAAGGGCGAACAGAGTCTTGCCCCGCAAGTCCTCTCCCCGCCAGGGAGCCGCGTTCACGTTGTCGCCCAATTTCAGATCCAGGGCCACGTTGCGGGTTTCGAACAACTCGAAACCTTCCTCCATTTGTCCACGCATCAGAAGCAGATCGGAGAGATTCTTGCGGGCCTGTGGCAGGTTGGGATTGATGGCCACCGCCCGACGCACGATCCCTTCCGCCTCGTCAAAACGTGCCTGACAGAATAGAACCGTGAAGAAATTGACCAGCAGGGTGGCGTTGACGGAAACGACGGACTCGGCCTTGCGCAGAATTCTTTCCGCCTCCTCGAACTCCTGCGTCGCTACCAGCATTGCCGAAAAATTGGCCAGGGCGTCGGCGTGCAGCGGATTGATGCTCAGAGCCTGGGAATAGGATTTGCGAGCCTCCTCTTCCCGGCCGATACGGCGCAGACAATATCCGATGTTGGAGGCGATATCGGCGTGGGGCCTGCGTGCCATCGCCTTGCGAAACAGCAGGAGGGCCCCTTGAAAATCACCCTTCTGGCCGCGCTCCATGGCCTGTGCAAACTCCGGAGGATGTCCCTGCATCACATTGCCACGACCCGCTTTTCTTCCGCTCACCGCCCCCTCCTGGCACCCCTATCGTACCCTTCATCAGAACACCGTGTCACCCGCGAACGTCAAGAAAATTGATGCCGGACCAGGAGAGCGATCTTGTCCAGGACGAGCCTGGCCTCGACGATTTCCCGCTCCACATCCCCTCCCGATACCACGCGGGCCCCGGCCGACAGCCGCAGACCACCCACCTCTTCTCCACCCAGACCCCCCAGGGAAACCGGCTGGCCGATATGGCAGCAGACGGCCGCCAGCTTCCTTTCCGCCGCCGTGACGTCTCCCGGAATATCGGCGGAAACATCCCGGTTGAGCGCCCCGTAAAGCCTGTGCAGGGCGGGCAGATCCAGGGCACCGCCCCTTTTCCGGAGGACGGCGAACGTCAGGATGGTGGGAAGGGCGTCCCAACCCCGCGACCGGCCCAGGGGCGATCGATCCGGAGCCGGAACCGCAAATCGCCGCAAGCACGGCGAGGCCTCCACCGCCTCCCGGACCGCATCAAGGAATTGCCCAAGACACGCCTCCGCCCTCCCGTCCCTCCCCGCCGACTCGAACGCTTCCATCTCCCACAGCGCCGCCCACCAGCGCATCAGCGGCCCCAGGGTAATCTCGTCCCCCAGCCGCCGGCAGAACTTTCCCCAGGCGTCCGGCCAACTCTGGCGGTTGGTGTAGCCTGCCATCCCGGCCGGCAATGCCGATGCACCGGCCAATGCCCGAGCCCCGATTCCAGGAGGAACCAGCAGGGCCCCGGCGAAAGGCGGCCCGGTGAAGAATTTCGAACCGGTAACGATCACCATGAACCCCAGGGCAAGATACCCGGCCACCGTCTCCCGGCACAGGCGGAACTGGGAGGCGTCCACCACCACGTCAATCCCATCGCCAAATTGGCGCGCAAGCTCAACGACACAAGCGACGGAAGGCGCAATCAGACCGGTCTTGGAAGTATCCAGCAGGTGCAGCAGCACCCGGCGCCCGGTGCCCAGCGCTTCCCGTACCTGCCTCGTCACCTCCGCATTCACCACGGCCGACGGCAACAGCCGGCCGGCCTCGTCCCGGATCGCGATCCCGCTGACCGCCACCCGTGCCGAAGTCACAGGATCGATCGGCACCCCGATTTCCACCGAATGCCCCAACGCGGTGAGGGTATCGTAGTGACGCCCGGCAGCGGCGGGGAGCACGCTACCGCCCGTCTCCCGGGGTGCGATCACGATGTTGGTCAACGGCCGGGAATCGGCGGCCAGAGCGAGATGAAGCGCATAGAACTCGGCGTCGGTGCCCGAGGGGGTCAGGATGACCTCGCTGCCCGCCACTTCCGAGGCCCCGGTCCCCAGTCCCACCAGGGCGAGCGTCTCGGCCATGGCCTGGTCATAGGCCTCCGGCAGGCTCTCCGCCAGAGCCGCCCGCATCAGGCGAAACCGCAACGCCTCCACATGGTGAAAGGCACCTTCGGATACCGAGGTCGCGGTAGTGGAGGCAAAGGTGATCGCCGCCGGTCGTGGCCTGGGGCTGCACCCATAGCGGTTGAGGCCGGTTTCCGGGTCGAGCCTCAGGCGGTTGTCCCCCCCCGTGGTCAGCAGGTATTCCGCCGGCCGCGCCATTCCCCATCCTTGTCGAAACGCCGTTGTGGCGATCGCCTCGGACAAACTCTCCAGGGTTGGCGTAGCCCCCGGAAGGCCGGCCGCTGCCCAAAGTCGGACGGCCAGGGCCAGGAGCGACGGAGAGGGGGGGGGCGCGGGCGGCTGGCGCACCTCCGGCCCCAGCAGGGGAACACAATCAGGGTCGATCGTTCGGGCGCAGGCGGCTCGCTCGGCAGAACTCATCAGCGAGAAACGGAAAGCGGTGGTGCGGGCCGAAAGGAGCAATGTCACCAGCCGACGTCCAATCTCATTGCCGGTCTGCGTCTTGCGAGACACGCCCCCTCCAAATCAAAATGTCGCTTGCGATCAAACTGGTTACAAAGGAATCTTGGTAAGATCTATCAACTCCGGGATAAACTCCCGGAGATCGTTGACCCTCTCCTGAAGCTGGTCCACGAAAATCTCCGGCCGATTCCAGGCCATGTCGGCAAGGTCGGTATAAGCGAAACGCCACCAGCGCAGATCAAGCATTCGCTCCACGATCGGAGCCGGAAATCGCAGCTTGATGAAACGAGCCGGGTTGCCACCGACGACGTGATACGGGGGCACGTCCTTGACCACCACGGAATGCGCAGCCACCACCGCACCATCGTGGATGCGGATCCCCGGCTTCATGAATACGTTGGCGGCAATCCAGACGTCGTTGCCGATCACCGGGGTGCCGGCCTGCGGGTTGTCAAGAAGTTCAAATCTTTTCCCAACATCCTCCTGGAACTGTTTGGCAAATCCTAGTTTTTCGTCATACATCACAGAGGATATCGTCACGTTCTCCACCGGATGCCGGTAGCCCAGCATCCACAGATCCTTGGAAATGGAGCAATACCGCCCCACCTGCATGTCCATGGGCAGCGGCGACCAGGAAAAGGAAAACGCCCCGACCGTGTAGAGAAAATTCCCGCTCCAGATGCCCGCATAGGGCTCGATGCGGGCCAGGGAATTGAAGAAGAGGCTGTCGCCGGGCTTGAACCGCGGTGTCCCCCCCAGGACATAGTCGAGAAACAGGCGCTTCTCAAAGATCCAATCCAGACTTTCCCGACTCAGTTGCACCCGGTAGACCGTCATTCGCCTTCCCGTCCATGCGGCGGCCCCGCATCCTGGTGATGAACGCGCCGGTGCAGCATATCCCGAAAGGCCTCGAAGACCTTTCTCATCTGCGGAGCCTTGTAGGGAAAAAGTTCGCACGGCTCCATGGCGTGCAGGATCATGGCGATGTCCGCCTCGAACACCAGTACTTTATCATCCCTGGTCACCGCACAATCGACGACGAAATACTCAAGTCCGATGCGCCGCGCCATGCCCCCCAGAGCCTCGGCGTTGCGACGAACGAAGTCATCCTCGAAGGTTTCGAAGATCCGGGCCTCCTCCGCCCGCTTCTCCTCGCTCTCCCACATGCCGGCATTCAGATAGTGCAACATCCAGTGACCAGCGATGGCGACATGGCACACATACGGATGCCCATCGATAAAAGCGATCCGGTACTTGCGGAACATTCCGTCCTCGGAACGATAATCGACATAGGACGAAAGGTAGAAAGTCTCGGCCTCCTGTATTGCCAGGTAGCCGCCCATGGCGGCGGTACCGTCCAGTTTCTCCAAACCCCGACCGGCGTGGGAACCGATCGGACGCAAGATCACCGGAAAACGCCCCCCCGGCAAAACCGCGTCGACGGAAAGGCTCCCGTCGGCCAAACGGGAAAGCGTCGGACGATCGACGCGAACCGTCGCCGGAATACGGATCGTGGGCTCCCCTGCCAGCACCTGCCACAAACTGTCCCGGGACAGCGACAGAACCCGGCGTGGATCGTTGAGGGCCGGCTGGGACCAGTTATCCATCAGAGGGCCAAGGCCCGCCAGCAACTCCCGCGTCTGGTCGGATTCGCCAATCCCCAACATCAACACATCGTGCTCCGGCAGTCGCCGAGGCAGAGGAACCCCGGAACCGACGTACAGGACATCCAGGGTAATATCGGTGCCATCGACGATAAATTGAATTGGCATATTGGCCATGAAGTCGCCGGGAGTGGCGAACATCAGCAACCTGACCCCACCATCACCGACACAAACCGGTGACTGGCGGTAGACCTGCTCGACCGCCAGGGCCTGCCTCTGAAAGGAACGCGCAACGTCGGGTCGGCCGGTCAGGTAATGGATCGTGGACAGGTCCATGAGGGTCGCCGCATTCCTGGGCTCGGCAATCAGGCTCCGCATCATGTCGGCAGCGATAGGCATCAGGCTGGCACCACGGAAGGCAATGAAAGCCAACCTGGCAAGCCCCAGGGGCTGCGGCGGCCACTTGCCTGGACTCTGAGCCTCGTGCAGCGACGGATGATCCATGGTCGCAGGCCTCCAACGGCCCGCCAACAGGGCAAGACCCACCTGAGGCACAGTAAGACCAACCAGGGCCCGCGACAAGCCTAGACCTTCACTCATTCCAATCATCCCCCAGAGATACCGCAATGGGCCAAGTACCAGACGGCATCTCTAGTCGTCGTCTGCCGGGTGGGAGAATGCCACCGTTTCCAGAGCCCGTTTGATCCGGTTCTCGTTCCAGGCGCGGGGTGGTGTCGGTGCCACGTCCGGGCCCGGGATGTCCGTACCGTATCCGGGTTTGTCCAGAGTCACCTCACCGGCCTTATTCCGAACCACCACCTTGCCTTCCAGAAGCGCGACGCCATAGACGGCATCGCTCTGGCCACCCCAAACGTCGGTGCCGCGAATCCCGATCGAAACCATCGGCGTATGTACGACAACCCCAGGGTCGGAGCCAGCTCGCAGATGCCCCGCGACGGTACGGAACGCCCCCGTCATCACGGAAATCTCGGTACGACCGGCCAGCCCCTCGAACTCACCCGTAACCTTGTCCACGGCCAGGACCGCCTCGGCACCAAGAGTGACACGGGTATTGTCGGGCAGCTTCACTTCCAGACGGGATTCCAAACCGGTATTCAGACGATCCCCGATGGCGATGCGATCGCCCCGCACCAGGGGGACCGTCTCCCCACCCCTGTCACGACTGGCCTGCCCCTGAATGCGCAACACCTTGCCGGCATCGGGGGCGGGCATCGGAACCACGCATCCGCCCACAAAAACCCCCAATAGCACCACGGAGCCGATCCTGAGCGGCATCCGGTTGACGCCAACCACCATCGTGCTCCTCCCCTCGTTTCTTCTCTCCTGTTCCTCACATTGTCGCTGCTTCGACCCGTGACAACGAGGAAAGCGATATTTCCCGATCCTGGAGGGCCAGCAAAGAGGCGCGATGACCGACACTGACCAGCGCCGCATCCGGCAACTCCTGGCGCAACAGGCGATACAGATGCACCTCGTCCGCCTCGCCCATGGCCGAAGTCGCCTCGTCCAGAAACAACCAGTCGGGACGATGCAGCAAGGCCCGGGCGATGGCCAGCCGCTGCTGTTCCCCCTGGGAAAGCACATTGGCCCAGTGCCGGCTCTCCTCCAGCCGCGAGGCCAGGGCCGGCAGGCCGCAACGGGTCAGTGCCAAGGCGATTTCCGCATCGGCAAAATCGGCCTTCGAGTCGCCTCGGGCCGGATAGCAGGCCACCGCCCGCAGGGTATCAATGGGCAGATAGGGCTTCTGCGGCAGGAACAGGAGCCTGGCTCCGGCCGGAATGGTGATCCGCCCCTCGCCGAACGGCCACAGCCCGGCCAGAGCCCGCAGCAGAGTACTCTTTCCGCATCCTGTGGGACCGGTGATCACCACCGCCTCGCCGCGGGCGAAACTGGCATCAAGGCCCCGCCACAGGGATCGGCCGTCGGGAAGCGACACTGCCAGACCCGACACTGCCACTTCACCCCGGTCCGCCGCCTCGCCCCGCTGAATTCCACCCTCGCCTCTCCGGGGGAGACGGTTCAGGGCGGCATGGAACCCGGTCAGCCGATCCACCGTCGCTTTCCAGTCCACCAGGGCCCCGTAGGACTCGACGAACCACGACAACGCGCTGCGTACCTGGCCAAAGGCGGAAGCGGTCTGCATCAGACCACCCAGTGTGATGGCACCGGCAAAGAACCGGGGAGCCGCCACCACGTAGGGGAAGATGATGGCGATCTGGCTGTAGCCGGCGGTGAAGAACGTCAGGCGCTTGGTGGCCCGCATGATCCTCCACCAGTTTTCCACCACCTGACCGAACCGGGACGTCAGCCGCCCGGTCTCATCCTGCTCACCGCCGTACAGGGCCACCCCCTCGGCATTTTCCCGCAGACGTACCAGGGAAAAGCGAAAGTCGGCCTCGAAGCGCTGCTGGTTGAAGCTCATGGCCACCAGCGGCCGGCCGATGCGATCGACCACGAACGAACCCAGGATCGCATACAGCAGGGCCGCCCACAGCATGTAACCCGGGATGACGACCCCTCCCACCTCAAGCGGACCCGACAGACTCCACAAGATGGCCGCGAAGGAAAACAGGGTCACCACCGAAGACAGAAGATCGAGGCTGATGGCCAGAGTCTTGGAGACGAACAGATCGATGTCGTCGGCAATACGCTGGTCCGGGTTGTCGGTATTGCCACCGGCCAGCGGCATCAGATAATAGGCACGGTCGGAGAGCCAGCGGTTCAGAGTCCGGTCGGTCAGCCACCGCCGCCAGCGGATGAGAAGCATCTGGCGCAGATAGGTCTGATAGACGGCCACGACGATGAACAGCGCGGCCAGACCGCTGAACAGGATCAACTGATGGAGGAACAGATCGAAGTTCTTGTTCTGCAACGAGTCGTAAAACGCATTGTTCCATTCGTTGAACAGCACGTTGAGGTAGACAAGTCCCAGATTCATCCCAACGATGATGGCGAGAAGCCCCCGTGCCGGCCACCGCTCCTCGGAATACCAGTAGGGACGGACGAGAAACCACAGGCTCCTGAAAAACTCACGGACATTGATCAATGTCACCATCGGCCATCGGTCCCTTGCTTCATCCTACGCGCGCGGAGCCCCCGGCGCGTACCCACCCCACCATATGCGATTGCCCTGGATTTCGCATCCCCCGGGAACGTTCATGGGCAGCGGAAGTGACCCTGAGGAATCCTTGGCGCTGTCGACAATTCATCCTGCACGTCCTGTTGGCCGTAGGCCTCGTCGTTTTCCCGGCATGGGCCGAGCCTCCGACCCGCCAGGTTCTTCGCCTGGAAACCGGCATGCATCGCGCGCCCATTCTGCGTATCGATACCGATGCCGCCGGAACCCGGCTGGCCACGGTGTCCGAGGATGGGACGGCGCGACTGTGGTCTCTGGCCGACAACACGCTTCTGAGAACTTTCCGAACCCCGATCGGCACCGGTGGCCCCGAACGTCTCAGCGCCGTCGCCCTCTCCCCCGACGCCTCCCTGCTGGCCATGGCCGGAAGCCGGAGCGGAGAGGAAGCCCTTCCCAGCCTGTATCTGTTCGATACCCGCAAAGGGAGGCTGGTGCGACGCCTTCGCGACCTCCCGAACCGGGTTCATCACCTGGCCTTTTCCCCCGACGGCCGATATCTGGCGGCGGCTCTGGCTGGCCGGGCCGGTTTGCGGATCTTCAAGTCCGGCAACGGCGGAGCCGGAGACTGGAGCCTGGCTGCCAGCGACGGCGGATATGCCGCCGACAGCTTCTGGGTCCAGTTCGACGGAAGGGGGCGGCTGGCGACCACCTCCATCGATGGTACCGTGCGGCTGTACGGCCCCGATCTTCATCTGCTGACCAAATCGACGGTCTCCAGGGGAAAACATCCCTATGGTCTGGCCTTTTCCCCCGACGGTCAGCACCTGGCGGTGGGTTACGTGGACAGCACCCAGGTGGACGTACTGTCGGGTGAGACCCTGTCCCTGCAATTCACCCCGGATTCCACCTCCGCCACCAACGGCACCCTGAACAGCGTCGCCTGGTCGGACGACGGCCGCGTCCTCCTGGCCGGCGGGCGTTACCAGAACCCGGCCGGTCTCAAGCTGGTGCGAATGTGGCGGGAGAGCGGACGAGGCCCAGCCACCGATGTCCCCGCCACCCAGGGCACCATCATGGCCGTTCAAACCTTGAAAAACGGGGGCATGGTGATCGGGGCCGCCGATCCTGTCATCCACGTCGTCCCCACGGAAGACGCGGAGGCCGTTCAGATCCGCAACGGACTGGTCAGCTTTCGCGGTATCGAACAACGGCTCGTCCTGTCGGCGGATGGCCGAAGGCTTGGCTTCCCCCTGGACCCGGAGGGACGCCACACCGCCACCTTCGACCCGGGCACCACGGGACTCCTGATCGACCCGCCCCCTGGCCAGGCTCTTTCTCCTCCCCGCATGTCGGCTGCCGGCGTAACGGTCGGCGACTGGCAGAGCGGTCGCAGACGCCCTTCCGTCAACGGCCACGTCCTGCCTCTTGAGGACGATGAGGCTCATACCAGCCTGGCCATGGCCAAAAACCGCCGTGTGGTGCTGGGAACCTCGCGCCGTCTCAGAATGTTCGACGAGAAAGGGATTCCGGTGTGGCAGCAACTGGCCCCGGGCGCGGTCTGGGGCGTCAATGCGGCCGAGGATGGAAAGCTCCTGGTTGCGGCCTACGGCGACGGCACCCTCCGCTGGCACCGCCAGAGTGACGGACAGGAACTGCTGGCGCTCCTTCCCTACGACAACGGCCGCCGCTGGGTGACGTGGACACCGGGCGGCTATTACCAATCCTCCGCCGACGGCGATGAGCTCCTGGGCTGGCAAATCGACAACGGCCGGGAAAACGCCCCCGACTTCCTGTCGGTGTCCCGCTTTGCCGATGCCTTCCGACGTCCGGATATCGTGGCCAGGGTACTCGATACCCGCGACGAGGCCCAG
>JBKACM010000140.1:0-6633 GCA_046269335.1 Alphaproteobacteria bacterium
CGACATAGGTCTTCAATACCTAATATAGCACGACTAATATTGCGATTACTTACTTGAATACCAGTGTTGTGTTTAACACTATGATACATGCTGTTAATCATAACATCAACTCGCAAATACGGCGACCAACCATTGACTGTGCCAAAGCGTAGCCCAACCACTCGTTTACCTTTAAGATTAGCAATCGTTGCCTGTTGATCTAAGGCGTATTTGGTAACGTCATAATTATTAACAGGAGTAAAATGTGTATTAGTTTCCTTGTGTCGCTCACCTGGTTTACTGTTACCATACACACTAGCCGAACTAGCATAGATAATTAACTGATCGTCTGTCTTATCTAATAGGTCAGTAAAGTTAGTAACATTGTTTAACCATGGACCGGGCAGTGAACCATTACAACTTGGCACTGAACTATGTCCTGCTAAGACAACAATCACGTCAAATTCACTTAGTTCTTCTCGAGTAAGTTTGTGGTAGTCTCTATGGTCACCTTCATCTTCATATGTAAACCAACAAATATCGTTAGATTTTACAAAATGTTGTTCACCTAATACTTGGCGCAGTCTACTGCCAATATAACCATTACCACCTAATACTAATATTTTTTTCATTAGTCAATGATCATCATTCCATTTGGTGCAATATTTCCACAAAGACCTACAGTTTCAATTTCAACCAATTTGTCTCGAGGAATAAATTTACTCATAGCATGTTCATTATCAATATACTTGCCTTGGTTAACCAATTCCATCATAGTGTCGATTATAGTGCTATACATTTTTATAGTATCATCTAATAGACTAGGGGTAAATGACCATAAACGTGTTTGCAACAAGGTCATAACTCCAGTATCTTGTGGGTTAATCCAACTTGGTTGTGCTTTCTTAAACACATACCGGTCTTTGGTGTTGGCATTATCAAACTTGTTAATATCAAACTTATCTGTTACTAGATACCGGCCGCTAAGTTTAAAAATGCGACTAGCATCTTTAACTTCTTTCATCATGTCTTCATCATTGCTGATATAAGTCAATGCTTTTATGATGCCCAAGGCTTCCATAGAATTTTTGCCAATGTCGTAATTAGCAATGGTGTTGTGGAAAAATTTGATTTCTGAGTCGTCGCTGTTGTCGATGTAATAGTCAACTGTGTCAATTAACTCGTTCATCTCTGCACTGTCATCATTCTGCACATCAATTTTACTGTTGTCTACCAAAATAACTACCGCACCAGGAATGTATTTCTTAGCACTACGAGCAGTTTCTAAAGTTTGTTTAATACGTTCTTGCGGATTGTAAATTCCGTAGTTAGTGTATAGGGCCGATGTTAATAATACAATGTTCTTCATGTGCATCCTTATTCGCAACGCAACCAGCGTTCATTGGTTAATGTCCATTGCACCACTTCACCAATGCGATCTGTTAAACTAACCTTAGGTTCCCAACCTAAACTGCGCATGTAGTCACCGCTTAGAGCATAACGTAGGTCATGTCCTGGGCGTGAGCTATGGAAGTCAACCATTTCGTACTTCAATTCTTTTCCTTGCGCATCAGCAATGATCTGAGCTAGTTGTAAATTGTTAATTTCTTGTTTGCCTACTAGGTTAAACTTAGGACATTTTGCATCACCGTAGTCTGGCTGTAGTTTAGTATCATCTAAATCTAATAAGAACATCATAGCGTCAGCTACGTCTGCGGCATGAATATAAAAACGACTACCTGGAATGGTGCGTGTGCTGTCACTGTGAATAGTAATAGTATCACCGTCGTTGACCTTACGAATACACATTGGGATAAATTTTTCTGGGTGCTGGCGTTGACCAAACACGTTCATAGTGTGTGTAATGTAGATGGGCATCTTGTAGGTATTTTCAAATGCCACTGCTAGTTCTTCACCACCAGCTTTAGTTGCTGAATATGGATTTGAACTGTTGTAACGATCACGCTCACCATAGTTTACACCAACTGGTGCTGGACCAAATACTTCATCTGTTGAGAAGTAGATGAAACGTTCTAGATTGTTTAACTTGCGAGCAAACTCTAAAATATGCCCTGTGCCCACTACGTTGTCCCATACAAATTCCATTGGATATTCAATTGAACGATCAACGTGTGATCCTGCGGCTAAATGTAGCACATAGTTAACATCACCAATATCACGCATGACCATTGGATTAAGTTCTGCCTTGAGATCATGAAATACGATCTTAACACGTTTGCGTGTTTCTACATCAAAATCTGCCATCATATCCGATAAGCGATTTAGATTGCCTGAGAAATCTAGTCTATCTAAACTGACTACATTCCAATTGGTATTTCTTAAAATATTTTCGATAACGTGATGCGCAATGAACCCTGCGCCACCAGTCACTAAGACTGTTTTTGACATTGATTTCTCCAATTTTTGTTGAATTTACTGCTATAACGTATTTATTTTAACAAAAAACGACGGAAAAATTATGCCTCTACTGCGTGTTTTGCTTCTACATACTCTTTAATAAACTTAATTGCTTTGCGGCTAGTGTCAAACACATATTCGTGTGCATCATCTTCTGCATTTAAAATTACAATAAAACCATTTGTTACTTTACGAATTTCGATTGAATCAAACATTTTAATACTCCATAATTATAGATAGTTACTATACAAGTATAATATCAATTATTAGGATTGTCAAGAAAGATCTGCCAAAAAAAAGCCCTAACTAGTAGGGCTTTATTCATTTTACTTTGGCTTACTTAGCGACAGTAAAATATTTGCTGAAATCAAACGATTTAGCATCAAACTTACCAAACTGTTCAATAACCATTTTAGATAATTCTAAACCAGTATTATAAACTGTTTTTGTGTAAGCGGCTTGTGCATCAACTAGAGCTTCAACCTCACTCTTAACGTTCTTATCTTGAACGTATGACAAACCTTGTTTTGCGTGTTTAACTGCTGTGTCAACTACTGCGTCAATTGTAAACATAATATTCTCCTTATTAAGCAAGTTTACTGTTAGACCCGAACCATTCAGCATCTAACTAAAATACAAAAGTATTTAGTAGATTGTATATTGCATTGCAACAAAAATCAACGGTTCTGTTATACACTTTAGTTATATAGAACCAACTTATAGTTATTAAAGATCTTGCCGTTTTATCATTCGACCATTAAAAATTGCAGTTGTTCCTGGTTCCATATTATTTGTGACCAAGGCGTGCGCATGTATTTTGCAATCATCACCAACAATAACATTTGATTGTTTTGAACTGTGTCCATTTAATACTGTTGCTCGTGTGCCCACATATACATTATTACCAAGTATAACTCCACTCATTAAATATGCGCCAGCACTTAATACGCAATTATCACCTATAGTCACATCGTTTGCAAATCCAGATTCATCAGTTAATGTGCAATGATCACCTACTCTTGCGCCTGCTCTGATGTTTACTCCTCGTCCAACATACGTACCTGCACCAAACACAACATCTTTGCTTATCATGCTTCGCGGATCAATCAGAGTATAGCAGGGTAAGTTATGTTCTTTAATAAACTGCATGCGATTTAATCGTAATTGATATCCACTCAATACATCAGATTCTATATTACCGTTACCATCCCAAAAACTACCTATAAAAAATTTAGCATCACCAAACTTCTTAGGATTGTCTATTAGATCTAATTCACTGCCCAAACATGGTATCCCATTTAACTCATCAACTCGACCAGCGTAGTATTGGTCAACGAATCCTAATATTGGAATATCTAATTGTTCGCAGGTATCTGTAATAAAGTCCCAGGTTTGTCTAGATCCTATTATTACAAGTGGTTGTGGTTTCTGAATTATCAATCTGGTAATCTCCCAAGCGGTAAATATAATTATGTTTAAATTATACAGTCTAATAAAAAATTCGTCAAATTATAATCAAACTCTTTGGATGCAATCGATTGTATACCTAACAGTAGTATTAGGATTATTATCAGCATTTAATTTAAAATTATTATTGGCTGGATTAATACTTGGGTGGATATTGTTTTGTGTTGGAGTATCTATATGTCTTCATAAGTATGCTAGCCACAAAACTTTTGAGCCTAAAAATAGATTTATTAAGTTAGTTTTGCTATGGGCAGCTACTCAAACTACGTTAGGTAGTATTATTGGATTTGCAGCAGGACATAGACAACATCATCGTGACAGTGACGGCCCCACTGATCCATTTTTATTAAAAGAATCAACATGGCACAACGTAAAATTATGGTTCTATCGTTTTCCTACAGATCAGATCAGTCCACGATTAATTAAAGATCTCACTGTGGATGCTGATTATAAGTTTTTTCACAAACACTATTGGAAAATTTGGGCAGTATATCCAATTATATTATTGATCATTAATCCCGTATACGTTGTTTACTTTTTTGCTATTCCAGTGGTATACTGTTTTCTTGGTATGAGTTACGTAACTGTAATTGCACATTCATTATCGTGGAAGAAAGTATTTAAAGGCACTGCTGAATTTAATGATTTAGATCACAGTTGGGATAGTAAATTCTTTACTATACTGTTTGCAGGTGAAGGATATCATCACACACATCATGTTGACCCAACTCAATTTGATTACAGTAAAACTAATTCAAAATTTGATTTATCAGGCTACCTAATTCGTTTCTTAAAGAAAGATTAAGTGTGATAGTGTTGCTTAAATGTTTCTTGATCAGGCACACGCCCAATTAACTTAATAAACCACCACCCAAAATCCCAATCTTGATCTGTGAATTTATTTTTCGCAGCGCCTGGTTGTGCATGATGATTGTTATGATTACCATCACCCGGCACAAACACTGATGCTAGTTTACTATTAAATGTTAGATCATTACTGTCAAAATTAGTATAGCCAATTAATTTATGCAACCATGTTTTGTGTGCTAGCACTGTGATATAACTAATGGCTTGGAATGCATAAATTATAGGTAAAAAGTAAAAGTATGTAGCAATCTTAGGTGAGATTAAAAATAGTAGTAAGAACCATCCTAAATTAATTTTAAAGTAGTGTTGATGAAAGAATTTGTGATCTTTGTCTACACTTAAATCTTTTACTGTTCTTGGATTAATGTGATATGTTGGAAAATAATAAAACCACATTCTGACGCCACGCCAAAAGCCGCCGCCGTATAGATTAGGACTATGTGGATCACCTTCGTGATCACTGAATTTATGATGTTTTCTGTGTGTGCAGGCCCAGCTAATATTTGAGCCTAAACTTAGGATTGTGCTTGAAAACAATAAAAACAATTTAACAACTCTATTTTTAGGTTCAAATGATCTGTGTGACGAATATTTGTGTAGACTAGAACTAGCACCAGCTAAAAATATCAACCAGCTATAAGCCAATCCAACCAACAGCCACTGCCAATCAAACATTGTATATATAGATATTAAAAATCCTATATATGCAAATGCCTGTAACATTTTTACTTTAGTGTCTAAACTGAAATTCATAAGCATCCTTTTGTTAATACTATTTATATAGCTCAATTTTTAGTTAATAAAAAACCCACCGAAGTGGGTTAATTATTGGTAGTTATCCTACCGGAAGATCGAAGCCTTGAGCGTCCTCAAGTTTTAGCTGTAAATCCAGCTTACCCAGTTGCACTTCCCCTAAAGGAAGGAGAGCGTGTGGCCGATACTGTTTAGTTATTTATTTTAGAATTTAACTACGTAACCTGCATTATAACCAATAAACTCACTGGCGCCATAGCTACGGTCAATTCCTAAAGTTAATGCTTGATCTTTAGCAATAGCGTATTCAGCACCAAATCTCACGGTGTTGGTTTTTTCATTGTATGCATCACTGAATGCATCACGGAAACGGTAACCAGCTTTAACTGCTAATGCGTCTGTTAACGTGTATTTGATACCTGGTTCAATTGAATAGTATGTATAGTCTTGAGTTGAAGTAACCTTATAGCCCAATCCACCACGTGTGTATAGTGCTATGTCTTTAGTTAAACCATATTGATATGTAGCACCTGCTTCTAAACGTGTTGTGCTTACACCAGTATCACTGTTTAGACGTTCAGTACGGAACTGTTCACCTAGGTCAACTGTTAGGTTATCTAACACTTTGCGGCCAACTGTAAAGTTAACACCTTGTCTATTAGGGTTAGCTTTATCATCAGAGACAGTGTCACGGAATGTGTATTGGATGTGAGCAAAGTTTTTGCCATCTTCAGCCATTGCTAGTGTGCCAAATGATAGGCCAGCGATAAGTGTTGCGATTAAAGTTTTTTTCATTGTATTTCCTCTATTGTAAATTGTTGCAAAAATGCCACAGAATTAAATCCTGTGGCATCTAAGCCACGTTTTTATTTAGTTGTTGCGTGTCGTATTAAAATATTTTAATACCGATAAGTGTCTGCTTTGTAAGGGCCTTCGACTGTTACACCAATGTAGTCTGCTTGTGCCGGTGTTAGTTCAGTTAAATGTGCACCTATTTGTGCTAGATGTAATTTAGCTACTTTTTCATCTAGTTGCTTAGGCAATAGATATAATTTACCAATTTCGTATTTGCTGTAGTTATTATACATTTCAATCTGTGCTAATACTTGATTAGTAAATGAATTTGACATTACATAACTTGGATGCCCT